>DATMOZ010000247.1:0-5867 GCA_035567995.1 Acidobacteriaceae bacterium | reverse complement strand
GCCGTCGCGCGAAAAGGCGATGCCCTGGTAGAGCGTCTGCTTTGCGTGCAGCGGCGTGCGGTCATCGGGAAAGTCAGCGACGGTGGCGTTCGTCGTGAGGTCGAGCACGGAGAACGATTGCCGGTACCGCGATATGGTTGTGCCGTATCCAGCGTTGAGCGTGACTGCGTAGCGGCCGTCTGGCGAGACCACCATCGTCATCGGGAGACTATTTATTTTTTGCGGATTGCCCGGGACTGTAGGCAAAAGCTGTTTGCTGCTGGGGAGGTTGATTCGCTTGTTCGCGTCCTGACTATGCGCAGAGAGGGGTGCAATGACCAAAAAACAAAGGGCTGCGAGGGATTTGAGCATGTAGTCCAAGATACTGAAGGCCGCACGCAATAATCGCGTCAACCGAAGTGTTTGACACAATTTTCATGACTGCTTCGGGACTCACGCGACGGGCGCGGTTGCAGTCTTTGCGGGCGGGCGGCTCGTCGACTGCACTGGCCCGCGGAAGTACGCGAGCGTGTGCCGCAGGCCTTCGCTCAATGGAACCAGAGGATCCCAACCAAGCACGTCCTTCGCTTTCGTGATGTCAGGGCGTCGTTGCGTCGGATCGTCCGGCGGCAGATCGCGAAATACGATTTCGCTGCTGGAACCTGTTGCCTTGAGCACGTGGCGCGCGAGTTCAAGAATTGTCCACTCGTCGGGATTTCCGAGGTTGACTGGCATAGCTTCGTCGGATTTTGCGAGCCGCAGCAAGCCGTCGATGAGATCAGACACGTAGCAGAAGCTGCGGGTTTGCGAACCATTGCCCTGGACGGTCAACGGCTCACCGGCCAACGCCTGCACGACGAAGTTGGAAATGACGCGGCCGTCGCCCGCGGCGAGACGCGGCCCGTAGGTGTTGAAAATACGCGCCAGATGCGTGTTCGTCCGGTGATACCGGTGATATGCCATCACGGCTGCTTCGGCGAACCGCTTGGCTTCGTCATACACCGAGCGCTCGCCGACAGGATTTGCATTTCCCCAATAGCTCTCGGGCTGGGGATGCACTTTCGGATCGCCGTAGCACTCAGATGTGGAAGCGTGCAGAAAGCCGGCGTTATATTTGCGCGCGAGTTCGAGCGTGTTGAAGACGCCGTATGAACCTACCTGCAAGGTTTCGATTCCGAGCCGGTGATAGTGCACGGGGCTGGCTGGCGAAGCGAGGTTGTAGATGAAATCGACTTGACCGGGATCGAAGGGAGTGCAGATATCGCGCTCGACGAATTCGAATCGCGGTTCGCGATGAAGATGCGCGAGGTTTTCGAGTCTGCCCGTAGAGAGGTTGTCGACGCCAACGACAAAGTGCTGTTGTTCGATGAGGGCGTCGCAGAGATGTGAGCCCAGGAAGCCTGCTGCACCTGTTACGAGAACCCGCATGCTGGGTGATTTACTCAATGCCGTTCCTGCCTAGTTCGTTTAGCGTTTCTCGCTGCTCGCGATTTCGCGCGAAGGATCTGCAGGGGTGCGACCAACGCTAATGTAAGTGAATCCATGATCCATCATAGTCTGCGGATTGTACAAGTTCCGGCCGTCGATAACGATTGGATAGCGCAGCGCCGTGTAGAGGCGGGGCAGATCAACTTCTGTAAATTGCGCCCAGTCGGTGAGCACGAGCAACGCATCTGCGCCGTCGGCCGCGTCATACTCGCTGGTTGCGTATCGCATTTGCGGGCTGGCAGGAATTGCCTTCTCTGCGCGTTCCATTGCGGCGGGATCGTATGCGGCAATCGAGCAGCCCTCGGCGAGAAACATCTTGACGAGCTGGATAGCGGGCGATTCGCGAATGTCGTCGGTTTCACCTTTGTAGGCAAGGCCAAGCACGGCGAGCCGTTTGCCGCGGAGCGTCCATAGCGCAGCACGCACTTTGTTGAAGAAGCGCTTGAGCTGGACCGCGTTGATTCTCTCCACTTCCCCGAGTAAGGCGAGGTCTACGCCGAGATCCTTTGCGACCGCGCGAAATGCGGCGACGTCTTTGGGAAAGCAGGAGCCGCCATAACCGATGCCGGGCCGCAGGAATTGCGGGCCTATGCGACGGTCCATTCCTATGCCCCGGGCAACATGCTCCACGTCTGCGCCGACGGCTTCGCAGAGGCTGGCGACCGCGTTGATGAAGGAGATTTTCATCGCCAGAAATGCGTTCGAAGCGTGCTTGATGATTTCTGCACTTTTGTTGGCAGTTTGAAGCAATTGCGGCGGATCACTTGCCGAACGGCGGCCGGGCACGACCGACTCACGCTCGTAGTAATCGCCGGAAATCAATGGGGCATAAATTCGCGCTAGTAATGCCGCAGCCTTATCGCTGCTGGCGCCGACGACGATGCGGTCGGGATGCAGGAAGTCGGAGACGGCGGTTCCCTCGCGGAGAAATTCGGGGTTCGATGCGATGTCGAAAAACCCGGGGGCGAGGCCCTCCCGTTGAAGAACGCGGGCTATCCAGTCGCTGGTATATACGGGAACGGTGCTCTTCTCGATCAGCACGGTGTAGTGCTTGAGCGAGTGCGCGATCTCAAGCGCGACTTCCTCGACATAGGACATGTCCGCTTCGCCGTTGTCGCCCGACGGTGTTCCGACCGCGATGAAGATGGCCTCAGCGTATTGGGTTGCTTCGCCGATATCCGTGGTAAATCGCAGCCGGCGATTACGATGGCGTTCGAGCAGCTCGGGCAGAAAGCGTTCATGGATGGGTGTGACACCGCTATTGAGCGCGTCGACTCTAGACGCGTCGTTGTCGACACAAACCACATCATGGCCGATTTCTGCAAAACAAACGGCCGCAACAAGACCCACGTAGCCGGACCCGATGACAGAGATGAAGACGCCGCCGCTATCGCTCAACCTTGCTCCTGCCTTGGGGGTCCCAGTAAGTCCGCATAGTACCCCAGTTATTCTGGTTTGGACACTACTTTTACAGATTACGCCGGATCAAACTTTTCCCAGTCATATCTCTTGGATGCTCAAGATTGAGCAAGTCGAGTATGGTGGGCGAAATATCGCGCAAAGAACCATGTTCGGCAATTCCGACTTTTTTTCCAGCGTCTGTTATGAGAACAAACGGCACCGGATTGGTTGTATGCGACGTGTGGGGACCTCCCGAGATGGGGTCGATCATTAATTCGGCGTTGCCATGGTCGGCCGTGACAAGCATCGAGCCGCCGTGCTGCTTCAGCGCCTGATAGAGCTGGCCGAGACATGCGTCTACGGTTTCGACACCCTTGATGGTGGGCTCGATTTTGCCGGAGTGACCGACCATGTCAGCGTTTGCAAAGTTGACAACAACGACTTCGAAGGCTGTGTCTGAAATGGCACGGACAACGGCGTCCGCGATTCCCTTAGCGCTCATTTCGGGGGCAAGGTCGTAGGTCGCCACTTTCTGCGATGGGATGAGCTCCCGCTCTTCGCCAGGAAATGGTTTTTCTACGCCGCCGTTGAAGAAGTAGGTGACGTGGGCGTATTTTTCGGTTTCTGCGACGCGGAGATTGCGTAACTGCGCCTGTCCCATGATGTCGGCGAGGAGGTGCGACATCGACTCCGGCGGAATGACCAGCGGGAGTGTGAAGTGCTTGTCGTACTGGGTCATCGTGACGTAGTGCAGATCCCTGGGAACGGTGCTGCGCGGGATCTGCGCATCGAGCGCTTCGGCGCCATCAAGTTCGCGACCGTCTTGAGCCGTTAGATGACTGTTGCGGGCGAGGACGCGGGTGATTTGCCGCACGCGGTCAGCGCGATAGTTGAAACATATGCAAATGTCTTCATCCTGAATGGTGGCGACGGGGTGGCCGGCGCTATCGGTGCAGACAAACGGGATGACGAACTCATCGGTTGTTCCGTTGTTTGCAAGTTCTTTTACGCGCGCGACCGGATCGGAGTACGCGCCACCCTCGGCTTGACCTTTGACTATGGCGTCGAAGGCCTTCGTCTCACGTTCCCAGCGTTTGTCGCGATCCATCGCGTAGTAGCGGCCGGAGACGCTGGCGATTTTGCCGACGCCGAACTGATGCATCCGGTGTAGTAACTGTTCCAGGTAACCAGCGCCGCTGGTCGGCAGGGTATCGCGCCCGTCGAGGAACGCGTGGACAAACACTTTCTCGACTTTCTCGCGCTTTGCCATCTCGAGTAACGCGTAGAGGTGGCGCTGATGGGAGTGCACTCCACCGTCGGAGACTAGTCCGAGCAGGTGCAATCGCCGGCCGGTCTGGGCTGCCCGCTGCATCGCGTGCTTCAAGACGGGATGCTCAAAGAATTCGCCGGTCTGGATGAGGGTGTCGATGCGGGTGATGTCCATGTGGACGACGCGGCCCGCGCCGATATTGAGGTGGCCGACTTCGCTGTTTCCCATCTGTCCGTCAGGGAGGCCGACGAAGTGATCGGAGGCACGCAGCAGTGTGTGCGGATAGTCCTGCAGCAGACGGTCGTAGTTCGGCTTGCGCGCCAGCGCGATGGCGTTTGCCTGAGTCTCGGGCCGGTAGCCCCAGCCGTCGAGGATGGCGAGGATGAGGGGTTTATTTTTCCGCATCATCACTCGCCGAAGTTGACCGATTCGAGACCCAGAAAGACCGCGCCCTGGCCGAGTTCTTCTTCGATGCGCAGCAACTGGTTGTACTTGGCGACGCGGTCGGTGCGCGAGGCGGAACCGGTTTTGATCTGTCCTGCGCCGGTTGCGACCGCGAGGTCTGCGATGAACGTGTCTTCGGTCTCGCCGGAGCGATGCGAAATGATGGATGTGTAGCCGTAACGCTTTGCAAGTTCCATGGCTTCGAGCGTTTCTGAGATGGTGCCGATCTGGTTGACCTTGATGAGAATCGAGTTGGCAACGTTTTCGTCGATGCCGCGCCGCAGGCGCTCAGTATTGGTAACGAAGAGGTCATCGCCGACCAGCTGCACGTGGTCGCCAACAGTGCGGGTAAGGGACTTCCAGCCTTCCCAGTCGTCTTCGGCAAGGCCGTCTTCGATGGAGACGATGGGGTATTGCCCGACCCATTTCTTCCAGAAACGCACCATCTCTTCGCTGGTGTACTCGCGCTTGTCGCTCTTCTTGAAGATGTAGCGCTGCTTTTCTTTGTCGTAGAACTCGCTCGCCGCGGGATCGAGGGCAATGGAGATATCTTCACCGGCTTTAAACCCGGCAATCTCCATCGCCTCAAGAATCACCTCGATGGCTTCCTCATTCGACTTAAGGGATGGCGCGAAACCGCCTTCATCGCCGACCGATGTGTTGAGGCCTTTCTTCTTCAGCACCCCCTTGAGCGTGTGAAACACTTCCGCACCCCATTGCAGTGCGTCAGAGAAGGTCTCAGCGCCGATCGGCATCACCATGAACTCCTGGAAGTCCACGTTGTTGTCGGCGTGTGCGCCGCCGTTGATGATGTTCATCATCGGCGTCGGCAGTATGCATGCATTGACGCCACCGAGGTAGCGATAGAGCGGAACGCGTTGCGCATTTGCCGCCGCGCGCGCGGCAGCCATCGAAACCGCCAGGATGGCATTTGCGCCGAGGCGGCTTTTGTTTGGCGTTCCGTCGAGCGCGATCATCGTCTGGTCAATCATGCGCTGATTGGCCGCATCGATGCCGATGAGTTCCGGCGAGATGACGCTCTCCACATTGTCGACGGCGCGCAGCACACCTTTGCCGAGGTAGTGCTCCGGATCGCCGTCACGCAACTCGACGGCCTCATGTTCGCCGGTGGAGGCTCCGCTGGGCACTGCAGCGCGACCCATCGCGCCACCCTCAAGTAGAACGTCGGCTTCAACGGTGGGATTTCCACGCGAATCTAGAATTTCGCGCGCTCGGATGGATTGAATCTCTGTCATATCGCTCCTGAAGTCTTGCTGAGGTGCTG
>DATMOZ010000246.1:0-11611 GCA_035567995.1 Acidobacteriaceae bacterium | reverse complement strand
ATCAAGCCGTACATGCCGCTTGAGGGCCAGCTTATCTCGCTGCAACTGCGTCTGCAGCGTGCCGCACGCGCGTTCATGGATCCCGAACTTCAGTCCGGCAAGATTCAACCGGCGGACGCAATGCGCATCATGACGCACGATGTGGTTTTGTCTGAGCCCTTCGCGCAAACCGAACTTGAACGCTACACCTTTCGCAGTCCGGGCCAGGCCAACAGCTATTTCTATGGCTACACCAAGCTTCTGCAGCTGCGGAAAGACACAGAAGCTGCGCTCGGATCGAAATTCGATCAGCAGAAATTCCACGACTTCATTTTGCTGCAGGGACTGCTGCCACCAGAACTGATGCGGAAGGCAGTGATGGAGGATTTTGTTCCGTCGCAGAAGTAGCAGGTAGCAGGTCAGCGAGTTAGCGAGTCGGCGAGGCAGCGAGTTGGCTCCTAACCCGCTAACTTGCTGGCTTGCTGACTCGCTGCACTTCTAGCTCGCCTCATCCTCGCGTGCTCTCAGAGTTCGAAGCAGTCCGTTTATCAAACGTCCTACCTCGGCGGATGATGTTGCCAGGCCCTCCGCCGCAGCGGCGTCGAGATAGCCTAAGGTGCTAGCGATCTGCACCTGGGTTTCGACCTCGTACAGCGACCCTCGAGCCTGCGCAAGGAAGATGCGAAGGCTGCGATCGCTGAGTCTACCGTGGCCTTCTGCAATATTGCTGGGCACCGAGACAGCCGCGCGTCTCAATTGGGAGGTCAGCCCATATACCTCATCGCGAGGAAAGGATTGTGTAGCGGAATAAATTGCCTGAGTAAATTGCATCGCCTTTTGCCACACGATTAAGTCGCGATAATGCCGGGTTCTCCCGATCTGACTGCTCATTCCTCCTTGGTCCTTTCTTGCTGACTCGCTGACTCGCTGACTTGCTGACTTTCTAACCGCCGCTGACCCTAGGCCGGCGGCGGATAGTACGGCAGCTTCTGCTGCTCATCATTCGCGCGCTTGATCGTGATATCGCCAAACAACAGGGAAGGCGAAATGACTGTGACTGGAACGACTCCCGGGTAGTTGGTCACGAACGAATCGTCGCCCGCGGCAACAATATCGGACCGCAAGCTGCGCTGGTCCAGCTCATCAATGTCCGCTCCACGCACCAGCTCGCGCTTCCTGGTCTTCACATCGACGCGATACAGAAGGCGCGGAGTCAGGCGCGGCCCCATCGTCTCGACTTCGTAAACCACGTCTCGGCCGCCGTCCTTCGCCATCGCCAAGAGTTTCTCCTCTAACTCGGCTGGCGACTTCGGCTCAGAAGTTTTCACCATGAGGACGCCACCGGAGGGAGTCGCTGCCTGCGAGATCGCTGCCCGCCCGTGACCGTTCGATTCCGGGAAATCCTTCACCGGCTCGCGTCCGATCAGGTAGTTGGTCAGCTTGCCGTCCTCCACGAGCGGGACTGCCTGTGCCTTTACGCCCTCATCATCGACCTGGTACGCACCCGTTAAACCGCGGCCATCGAAAGTGGCCATCGTCGGATCATCGATAACGCTCATAAATTTCGGCAGCACAAAACCTTCAAAGCTCGACGCATAGCTGCCGCGAGTGCGCGCCGCTGTCCCCATGTCAGGCTTGGCCGCGACAACATTCGGCAGCATCAGGTCGCGAATCACGTCAGCGGAAGCATCGCCGGAGAATAGGACGGGGCCGTGATACTCCTCTCCCACCACGGGAGCGGTGCGCAAATCGCGCAACGTTTTCAGCAGCGCGATTGTCTTCTCCTCCATCGTCTGCTCGTCGTCAAGCCCGCGCGCTGTTGTCGTGCTCATCGAATAACTGCGGTCGAGATGCATGCCATCCCCGGCCTGAGTCCCCGCGGAAACGCCAGCCGAGTAGTCAGTGATGGCCTTTCGCACAATCGTGCCTTCGCTGTTGACCAGATAGCGGTTCACCGCAGACGCACGCACGCTTGCATTTGAATACTGAATATCTTTTGAGAACGCGGCGACTTCTTCGTTCGCAGTGAACAGGCCCGACAACGTCGCCACGCGCCTTCTCCAAGCGCTGCGATCGATCTCGACGCGCTCGACCGGAGCGATGGAAATCAGCGCGGGCTCCTCGGCGAAATCGCTCGCTGTCGGTGGAGTCTCAAACCGCTTCAAAGCAGCCTGCTTCTCCGCGTAAGCGCGCAGCGCCGCTTTGTATGCTGCATCGGTCGCGCTCCACAGGGCGTACCGCAGGGCTGGAATATCGTCGTCGAGAGCGGCCAGTTGCACCTCGCCGTCGCCCCGACCAAATTTGCTGTCTGCCTTGTAGTCGCCGACGCGAACGACTACGCGCAAAACGCGCTGATGCGCTTCGCGCTCTGACGAAACAGCGCCATAGTTCGCGGCAGCCGACCACTCCGCGGCATCATCGATTCGATATTCGATATAAAACGGCCGTTGCAGGTCTTGCAACTGCAGTTGTTTCTTGCTGCGGTCGAGCTCCTCGATCATGGCCCGCAATACCGGGCTCTTGCGCGCATCGGCCTCGGTGCCACTCGCCTCAGCGTGTGCACAGATACCTGAAACAGCGAGAAAAGCAATTTGTAACAATAAGAGTGTCTTTTTCACTGGGCACCGCCGCTCTTATCAGTCTCTGTCGCGGGAGGCGGCAAGATCGGCGGCCGCGAATTGCCTTGTGGCTGCCGCTGCGTTTCGATTTCAGTCACCAGCATCGCCGGTGCGATCGCCGAGACAGGAATGTTGCCCGACTCCGCTCCACACTCCCCGTTAAAGACATCCTGCCTGTCGCCCGTGGCCGCGATGCGATTCAGCACAGTCTGCGGAGTGCCCACAATTGACACGCCACGTACCAGTTCATCCGGCCTGCCATCCACGTATACGCGATACACGATGATCGGCAGCACCTGAAACGCCTGCGGCGAACGCCGCGTGGTCACTGCGAATCCCGAAGAAATATCAGCAAAATAAAGGCCGTACGGTTTGCCCTGTTTCTTCGCTTCTGCGATCAGCATCTGCCGAAGCCTCGCGTCCGGCACGCTCTTCGTCGAACTCACGATCAGATTGCCCTGGCGTCCGGTCGGCATGCGCCCTGTCTGTGCGCGCCCATGCCCGTTCGACTCTGCAAAGCTGGCGATCGGCAATCGCGACATCAGAAACGTCTTCAGCACGCCGCTCTGGATCAGATCGACGCGACGCGCCGGCTGGCCTTCATCGTCGTAGGTGTAGTGCCCGCTCAATTGAATTCCGTTGAACGTCTCCAGCGTCGGGTCGTCCGCCACGCTGAGAAAATGCGGCAAAATCGGCTTGCCCAGATTTTTCGTGAACGTCTGTCCCTCTTCATCGCCGCGCTGGCGCTGCCCTTCCAGGCGATGCCCCAGCACTTCGTGAAAGAAGACCGCAGCGGCGCGCCCCGACAGGATTGCGGGCCCGTTGAACGGCTCCGTAACTGGCGCCTTGCGCAGCTTCACCAGGTCATCGGCCACTGCGCGAATTTTTGCCGCCAAGGCTGCTTCCTGCGGTAAGTTCCCCGGCGCGGATGCCTCAAATGTCTCGGCGCGGAAAAGCTCCATGCCATCGTCTGCACGGCTCGATGCCAACACGACGATGCGTGCGAGCGTGTGCGGCTCGACCACACGCGAGCCTTCAGACGAAATGTAATAATCCGTTTCCGTCGACAGCGTTAGGAAGACAGCGTCGTTGTAGATATCCGGATACTCGCGGAACACCGCGGACAGCCTGCGCAGCTCCTGCTCCCACTGCTTCTTGTCGAGACTGACCGGTGGCGCGGGTTCTCCATTCGCCTTCTGCGGCTGCTGCACCGAGAAATCCGGCGAGTTGTCCTCTTCTTTCGCGCGTACCTGCGATTCAGTTTTGACCTGCAGATAATTTTCGAGCGCATTTCCATAGCCGCGGTTCGTCGCCCACCACAGCGAGCGCTCGATCGCATTCTGATCGTCGCTGAGCGGCAGCGCGATAGAGCTTAATGCCGAGGCCCGATGCTGCCCATGCGTATTGTCGAGCTTCGGTTCGCCGATTCTTACCTGCACATCGGCCACGCGGGAGTGGCTCTCGTTCGCATTGCTGACCGCGCCGTACTGCGCCGTGATTTGTATCTGGCGCGCGTCGGCAACGTCGTAGCTCAAAAAGTACGGCGACGGCTGTGCTGCGGCGCCATCTTTCGCCGGCGTCGGCGCCTTGCCGAGAGAACTCATCGCGCGGGCCAGTTCGCGGCCCATGGTGTCCAGGAGAACGGAATCCGCAACCGTTTCGGGTCCAGCAGCGGGCGTTGTTGCTGCAAGGCATGGCGCGGCGACGCCGCTTAAAGTGAGAAACAAAGCGCACGCAATGCGGGAAGAGATCAGCAACATTCGACTCCTGTTTACCCAGCTATACCGCGAGTGTATCGGAAGCAGGCGGCCCAGCAGAAGACGCCGCAACGCAATGGTTTGTAGTTCGGATAAAACAATTGTTCGTGCGGATGTGGAACAATGCGCACGACTCCCGTCTATTAGACGTCGCATCGCTTGAGGTGTTCTGGATGAAGGAAATCGTCTGCCGGCTCGTGCTTCTGCTGCTCCTGTTCGCCCTTCCCTCGACGGCGTTTGCCGCATTTCAGGCGCAGCAGCAGAGCACGGCACCCGATGCAAGCGCTCAGGTGAGCCGTACCAGCCCGTCCGAGACGGGACCAGCATATGTGCTGCCGCCAGACAAACTCGCCAACGCCATCGCTCTCAACCGCGTCAACGTCCGCCTGCACTTTATCGACGCCGTCTGGGGTATCGTTGTGCTCTTGCTGCTTTTACAGCTGGGCATCATTGCCAAATATCGGGATTGGGCGCTCTCGGCGAGCCGCTCGCGATTCCTCCAGGGCCTCATCATCTTTCCGCTCTTCTTCATCACAACCTGGCTGCTCAGTCTGCCGGTCGACTTTTACGGGCAAACGGTACAGTTGAGGTACGGCCTCTCCGTTCAGAGCTGGGGCAGCTATCTCGGCGACTCTCTGAAGGCGCTCGCCATCACCATCGTTCTCGGAACACTCATTCTGGAACTGGTCTTTCTCGTAATCAGGCGTTCCCCGCGCCGCTGGTGGTTCTACTTTTGGCTGCTTTCTCTGCCAATGCTCGTTTTCGGCATTTTCCTCGAGCCGGTCGTGATCGATCCGATGTTTAACCATTTTGAGCCGCTGACAAGGACCAACCCCGCGCTGGTCGCCGACCTTGAGCGGGTCGTCGCCCGGGGAGGCCTCAGCATCCCGCCCGAGCGCATGTTCCTGATGCGCGCCAGTGACAAAGTTACGACGCTCAACGCCTACGTCACCGGCATCGGCGCGTCAAAACGCATCGTCGTGTGGGACACCTCAATCGCCAAGGGAACGCCGGACGAAATCATGTTCATCTTTGGGCACGAAATGGGGCACTACGTCCTCGATCACATTTATAAGGGCTTAGCGTTTGCGGCATTGCTGTTCCTCGCGATGCTGTGGCTCGGTTACCACGCCGCGCGCTGGATAATCGCTCGCTTTGGCGCTGGCTGGCGCATTCCGGACGTGTCTGACTATGCGGCAGTGGCGGTGCTCATGCTCGCGTTGTCGATCTTCGGCGTCGTGTCAGAGCCGATCATGAATACCTTCTCCCGCCATCTCGAGCACCAGGCAGACATCTATGGTCAGGAGGCGATGCACGGGCTGCTGCCGAATCCGCAGCGCTCCGCGCAAAATGCATTCCAGATCCTTGGCGAGCTATCCCTCGACGATCCTGACCCGGGCGAGTTCACGATCTTCTGGATGTACAGCCACCCGGACATCCAGACGCGTGCTAACTTTGCCCGCGCCTACAACCCCTGGACCCCGAACGCGCAACCAAAATATTTCGCGAAGTAAGCTGGCCTGACTATGGATTGCATTTTCTGCAAAATCGCCGCCGGAGAGATTCCGGCCAAGAAAATCTTTGAGGACGAGCGCGCGATTGCATTTCACGATCTTCATGCGCAGGCGCCCACGCACTTCCTCGTCGTCCCGAAACAACACATCGAATCGCTCGCCTCTGCCGCGCCTGCGGACGAGGCGCTGCTTGGCCACCTGACCGCGATCGCCGCTCGCATCGCTGTGCAGCAGAATCTATCAGGCGGCTATCGCGTCGTAATCAACACGGGCGACGACGGCGGCCAGACCGTTCCCCACTTGCATCTTCATGTCCTCGGCGGCCGCCACATGAAGTGGCCGCCTGGATAACGCCCTACTTCGCCTGTTGTAAGCGCGCGAGGCTCTCCGCGC
Organism: Acidobacteriaceae bacterium; assembly: GCA_035567995.1. Classification (GTDB taxonomy): domain Bacteria; phylum Acidobacteriota; class Terriglobia; order Terriglobales; family Acidobacteriaceae; genus JBBPYY01. The sequence continues at coordinate 5,350 of DATMOZ010000246.1, read as the reverse complement.
ATAACTTCGTCATCTCCGGGTCGGTGACTCGCGCCAGCCGCGGAAACGTCCAACCATGGTTGAGCAGATCGCCGATTACCAGCCATCCGGTGTAGTAGGCTTCCCGCTCAACACCCGCGCCACCTTTGCCCATGGTGTATCGCATGACCGCCTCTGAGCTGTCCTCTGCAAGATGCGGAGTAATATCCGCCAGGATCTGCGCGTGTTTTGCCTGCGCCCGTTCGTACCAGCCCGGGCTCGCTTCGCCGACGTATACAACATCCGCCTCGCCGGGATGGATGGACTGCGTTGCACGCATCGCCAGCCCTTCCGCGAAAATCGTATGCGCAATCGAGCGCCGCCAATCGAGCGAAAGCCCCGCTTGCTCAGCCTCGAGCGCATGCGTGAACTCGTGCGTCATTAACAGGCCGGGATGCTCCTCTTCAACAGGAATCGCCACTATCACACCGCCGTCTTTGGCGGGCGCGGTAAATGCGTTGCCCTCAAACCCACCCACGTAAACGAACAACCTCACATCGATGGGTACGTCCACGGCGAGCAGGGTGCTTACCTGGTCCAGGGCATCGTGTGGTTTGGGCACGATGCCCTGGACCCCTTGACGAATGCGGTCCAGCGCGGCTGGATATTTTGGCCACGCCGCATCGAGCAACTTCCGGGCGATCGCCTGGCCCTCGGGCGTCGGCGGCACCGCCGCGAAGCCGTAGAGCTTCTTCCACAATTCCCAACGCTGATCAGGGTTTGCCTTTTCCTTTTGCGCCTCGTCATAGAACGCCAGAAACTTCGGAGTCAGGTCGACTACATCCAGCGACACCGAGGGAGACGTAGGCACCGCAGGTGAAGGGGGAGGCGCGGGTGCAGGCGGAGGTGCAGGCGGAGGTGCAGGCGCCGCGGTCTGCGCGTTGGCGGCAAGCAAAGATGTCAGCAAAAGTGCGGCTGTCGCAAATCGATAACCCATTGTTCTCAGCAGTTTCCCCTCAAAAAAGTACGTGAGCCAAGGCGATTTCCACTCCTGGAAGCAAAGGCCCCGCTCATTTTCGCCAGCTCTTATTGTCTCCTGATAGCCAAAAACTTGACATGCAACCAAATGGTTGCCTATTATCTCGGCATTTGGCAACAGATCTGGTATTCAAAGCGCTCGCTCACCCAAGCCGCCGGCAGTTGCTCGATCGGTTGCACGCGAACAATGGCCGAACGATGGGTGAATTGTGTGAGCACCTTGAGATGACGCGCCAGGCCGTGGCCAAGCATCTCGGACTACTCGAGGCAGCCAACCTGGTCGTCACGGTCTGGCGCGGTCGGGAGAAGTTGCACTACCTCAATCCTGTGCCGATCCATGCAATTTCAGAACGGTGGATAGGAAAGTTCGAGCGGCATCGCCTGCAGGCACTGCAGGAACTAAAGAAGGGTTTGGAAGGAGAGCATGATGAGTAAGCCGAAATTCGTATACGTGACCTACATCTCAACAACACCGGAGAAGCTCTGGAACGCTTTGTCGGACAGCAAAATGACCAAACAATACTGGTATGGTCATCGCAACGCTTCAGACTGGAAAGTGGGTTCGGTCTGGAAGCACGAGGACTACGATGATGCCAGCCAGGTCGACATCATGGGGAAGGTTGTTGCGTCCGATCCTCCGCGCCGACTCGTACTGAGTTGGTTTTTTCCCTCCGATGCGGAGGCGAAGGAAAAGCACTCTCAGGTCACGTTTGAAATCGAACCTGTCACTGACGCAGTGCGCCTGACCGTGACCCACGAGGAACTTGAGCCCGACTCTCCGATGCTCAACGGCATTACGCGGGGCTGGCCGGCTGTCTTGTCGAGCCTGAAGACACTGCTCGAGACCGGCCGTGCATTGCCGATGTCGACGCGGCGGACCACCATTCCTCCCGCGTGAGGATGTTGAGATCGGCCTGGCAGCGATGCCATGTGGACCGACAAAAAGGTGCGGGCTTAACCCGCACCTTTTTCAATTCAAGCTTCAGTTCCTGAGACGCTTAGTAATTCGCCTCAATCACGTTCTGCTCATGCGCCTCTTCATCGAGGCCATGACGACGCAGCAGGTTGGGCAGATTCTGTGAGAACGCCGAGCGCGGCATCACGGTATCGCAGCCCGCCTCGATGGCTTTCGCCTTCAAGTCTGCCTGTACATGCGAAAGAAATCCGATGATCGACGTTGACTTCTTCAGCTTCGCCTTGATTTTCGGAATCAGCGAGAGCGGCTTCGCATTGAAATTGTTCAGATCGAACACAATCAACGATGGGCGTTCGCTCTCTTCGCCATCGGTCAGCTTCGCAATCGCTTCCTTTTCGTTCTTCAGAAAGCCGACCTTGACGCCGACCTTCTTCGCCGTTTCCTGAATCTTCGCAAGAAAGAAGAGGTCTTCGATGAAGCAATAGATCCGCGTCGGTGCATCTTCACGGATCGGGATCACGGGCATGAAAATCGGCTGCTCCTGCGGGTAGAAACCACTATGTGCGTTGCCCTGCAGGTTGCCATCGCGATGCATCGCGATCGTTGAGGGCGATGCGTCGGCAAAATTGCCGTTCGCCGACCGATAGCTGTGGTCCATCGGCCCGACAAAAGTGGTCTGCTTGCGCTGCTTGTTGCGGCGACGTCCATTGCCGCCGTTGCCGTTTCCAAAGCCGCCGCCGTTCGATTGACGCCGTTGGTGACCGCCGCCGCCCCCATTCTGGCCACGCTGGTGCTGTTGGCGTGGCTGCTGCTGTGGTCGGGCCGCCTGCGCATTCGGCTGCGCGCCAGCCTGACCGTTTGGCTGCGCTTCTGCGCCTGCGCCAGGCGCGCCTTTGTTCTTTTTGCGACGACGCTTCCGGCGACGGAATGTTTGTCCGGGCTGTCCGGGTCGGTTTTCCTGCTGTGGGGGGGCCTGGGGCGCTTCTGCCTGAGGCTGGATCTGCTCTTCGCTCATGCTTGTGTTTCCTGCTTCTTATCCAGCGCAACGCTCTGCGATTCGCCACGAAGAAATGTGGCTTGCGCGCTCGCAACGAATGCGGGCTTGGTCGGCTTTTGCGCGGTTTGGTTCGAGAATTGGCTCTGAAACAATCGGTTTCTGGCTCAAGTTTCTACTACTTCGTACGGGTACTTCGTTCCCCTGCGTCGCCTGCTACGCCGACCGGGCCGTCTCAGCGCGCCATTTCCCTGTTATTTCGGGCTGGCGCTGCCAGTTTCAGCATTCGACGAAAGATTCTAGAGTTCGGCGAGCCGTGTCTTGAAACAACAACTAGCTGCAGCCGATCGATAGGCAAACCTAATATTACGCTGAACTGCATGGGTTGGCAAGCGATTGCGTAAACACTCGAAAAGCAGATTCATCCATCAACATTGTCGGGACTCCGCGGTCACATGGTACAGACCGCGGCTCCTCACAATGGCCAGTCACTGGCCTCCAGAAAAGACCCTCGGGCCATTTGCCCAGGATCTGGCCCGTCCGGGTACCCTTAGCCCGTAGGCTTGAGGATTATCCTCTCAGACGCAGCCGCCGATTTCACACAATCGACGTCTGGAATAATGCAATTCGCGTGCCGAACGGAAATGGCAGGAAACAAAGGGGTTCGCCTCGTTTCTACCCTAGACTTTATGGAATTTTCACGTCGTTCCATATTCCAGTTGTGGTTTTTCATAACTCCTGCCGCCTAACGTTGGCATTTCGGACAATAGTGGGTGCCGCGACCGCCGACCACGACTCGCCGGATTGCGGTGCCGCATACCAAACACGGTTGGCCTGTGCGCATGTACACACGGTGCTCCAACTGGAAGAATCCCCTTACGCCGTCGGCATCGACGTAGTCCGAAACCGAGGAGCCACCTAGCTTGATTGCTGAGCGCAGGACCGCCTGCAGCGCGAGATGCAGGCGGCGCAGTTCTTCGTGACTGATACGCGCGGCCTGCCGCCTTGGGCGAATCCCCGCGCGGAAGAGGCTTTCGTCGGCATAGATGTTTCCTACACCGTGCAGCAGCGTCTGGTTGAGGAGTGCCGCCTTGATTGGCGTGTGGCGGCCGCGAAACAGCGCGACGAAGTCCTCGGGGGAAATCGTTAGCGGCTCGCGGCCTTCGCCTGCGAATCCGCCTTCCTCTGTCACGACGGATAGCCGGCCGAAGCGGCGGGCGTCGACAAACCGGAGTTCGCGGCCCGAACTCAGCCGCACAATTGCGTGGGTGTGAGGGGGTGTCGGGGTCGCGGAGTCGCAGACCAGCAGGCGTCCGGTCATGCCGAGATGGATGAGCCACTGGGCCTGCGGTTTTATTGGCTTTTTTGCGTTTCTGGGCAGGATTTTCGCGTCTTTTTGCGTGGTTTTGGCGTGGAGATTCGTGGTTTTTGTATGGACAACTGTTTCATCGGTCTCGAGATCGACCACAATCGTCTTCCCGACCCGGTGCACCAGGGCGATTCGCTTCCCGGTAAGCGTCTTTTCGATAAGCGCGGCGGGAGACTTCAGCGGCTCCGGTTTTTCGCCCAGCCACACATGCTCAATACGCTCGCCGCGCACCCGCGCGTCGACTCCGCGCGCAACCGTTTCGACCTCAGGAAGTTCAGGCATCAGTCCATATATGATGACTGAGGCGGCACCTTCCGCACCACTTCCATAATTTTGCCCGGGGAGCAGCACTAAATTGGCTCAAGCAAGCAGGACTTCGCCTAAAACCGCCATCGTTCTTGGAGCCCAGTGGGGCGATGAGGGCAAAGGCAAGATCGTCGACGTCCTTTCCGACCGCTTTTCTGTCGTGGCCCGCTACGCCGGCGGCCACAATGCCGGACACACCGTCATCATCAAGGGCCAGCGCTTCGTTCTGCAGCTGATCCCCTGCGGCATCCTGCGGCCAGACTGCCGCGCCGTGATCGGCAACGGTGTGGTGCTCGATCCGATGGCCTTCCTGAGCGAGGTGGGCCGCCTGAAGGAACTCGGCCTCAAGGTCGACGAACAGCTTTTTGTCTCGGACCGCGCCCAGGTGATTCTGCCCTACCACCGCATGATTGAGCTTGCGGCTGAGAACGCTCCGGGCCGGATGAAGATCGGCACGACCAGCCGCGGCATCGGCCCTGCCTATGAAGACAAGATGAAGCGCAGCGGCCTGCGTGTGGTCGATATGCTCAACACTGCGCTGCTGCGCACGCACATTCAGAACGCGTGCCACGAGAAGAACACCATCGCGCACGCGCTTTTCGGCACCGACCCGCTGGACCCCGAGAAGATGTACGAGGACTACGCGCGCGCCGCCGAGCAGGTCGCGCCCTACATCGCCGACACCACCACCATGCTGAACAAGGCGATCCGCGACGGTGAAAGCGTTATGTTCGAAGGCGCCCAGGGCACGATGCTCGACATCGACCAC
>DATMOZ010000245.1:0-8169 GCA_035567995.1 Acidobacteriaceae bacterium | reverse complement strand
CAACGGCGGAAACAAAGTGCTTGGATTGCCGTCGCTGGATATGGTCGTGGTCATCACCAGCACGAACTACAACACGAAAGGCATGCACGAGCAGACGGAAAAGATGCTGACGGACTACATTCTGCCGGCAGCGCAGCCATCAACTGACTCTCCGCCGCATAAATCGGAATAAACTTGCGGCGTAGAACCGTGTGGATGTACGAAGGGAAGGCCACAGATGAAGTTTTTTCTCGATACAGCAAATCTGGATGAGATTCGCAAAGGCGTCGCGCTAGGCGTCGTCGACGGAGTCACCACTAACCCAACTCTAGTTGCAAAAGAGGGTCGCGATTTTCACGACACCATTCTGGAGATCGCCGGGATCGTTGACGGGCCGGTCAACGCAGAAGTGACGACGCTGACGAAGGACGAGATGGTGCGCGATGGCCGCGAGTATGCAAAGTGGCATAAGAACGTCATCGTCAAGCTGCCGACTACTCGCGAGGGCGTTGCCGCGTGCAAGGTCTTGTCGGACGAGGGCATCAAGACCAACATGACGCTGTGCTTCTCTGCGGCGCAGGCTCTGCTGGTGGCGAAAGCCGGCGCATGGTGCGTCAGCCCCTTCGTCGGCCGCATCGACGATGGCGCGTGGGACGGCGTGGACCTGGTGCGACAGATTGTCTTCATCTACGCCAATTACGAATTCGAGACGCAGGTGCTGGCGGCTTCGTTGCGGCATCCGCTGCACGTGGTGCAGTGCGCGGAGGCAGGCGCCGACATCGGCACGATGCCGTTCAAGGTGCTCGACGCGTTGTATAACCATCCGCTGACCGATAAGGGGCTGGCCCAGTTCCTCGATGACTGGAACAAAGCGAAGGCGCAACTGGACAAGCCCGGCAAGAAAACGGCGGCGAAGAAGTAAGACGCGGTCTACAGAATGTAACGGCTCAGGTCCTGGTCCTTCACAACGTCGGCGACCATCTTGCGAACGTAATCCGCGGTGACAGTAGCAACGTATTCCGTATGGCCGCCTTCGGTGGTGCGCGTCGCGACGGGCAGGTCGGGCGTGATTTCTCCGTTCGCTGCGGCGCGCGATACCGCCTCAGCGGAGGGTTCCGCGCGAATCGATTTCTTCGTGATATCCGGCGCCTGGAAGCTGATGTCGTCGAGCACTCGCTCCATGATGGTGTGCAGGCGACGAGCGCCGATGTTCTCTGTCGTCTCATTCACGCGAAACGCGAACGTGGCCATTTCTGCGAGCGCTTCGCTGGTGAACTCGAGGCGCAGGCCTTCGGTTTCAAGCAGCGCGATCGATTGCTTGACGAGAGACGATTTGGGCTCGGTGAGGATCTTGATGAAGTCTTCCACGGTGAGCGACTGCAACTCGACGCGAATGGGGAAGCGGCCCTGTAACTCCGGAATGAGGTCGCTCGGTTTCGAGACGTGGAACGCGCCGGCAGCGATGAAGAGGATGTGGTCGGTTGAGACCATGCCGTAGCGGGTGTTCACAGTCGTGCCCTCGACGATGGGCAGAATGTCGCGCTGCACGCCTTCTCGTGAAATGTCGGGGCCGTGGCCGCCTTCGCGTCCGGCGATCTTGTCGATTTCGTCGAGGAAGACGATGCCGCTGGTCTCAACGCGTTCGACGGCTGTGCGCTGCACCTGATCCATGTCGATCAGGCGATGCTCTTCTTCCTGCACCAGGTACTCGAAGGCTTCATTGACCTTCATCTTGCGCTTCTTGGTGCGCTGACCGAAGAGGCCGGGCAGGACGTCTTTCAAATTGACGTCCATTTCTTCCATGCCCTGATTCGAGATGATTTCGAATGACGGCGTGCCTTTGTCGCGCACGTCGAGTTCGACCGTGCGGTCGTCGAGGCGGCCTTCGCGAAACTGCTGACGCAGCTTTTCGCGGGTGCGCTGATGCGACTCTTCGCTGGGAACCGGATACTGCGCAGCGCTGGGATCGGTCGTGGCAGAGGCCGGTGGCGCTCCAGGCGGCGGCAGCAGCAGATCGAGCAGCCGCTCTTCGGCGTTCATCTCGGCTTTGTCTTCCACCTCGCCGAGCTTTTCTTCGCGGCACATGTCGATAGAAATCTCGACGAGATCGCGCACCATGGATTCCACATCGCGGCCGACGTAGCCGACTTCAGTGAACTTTGACGCTTCGACCTTTAGGAACGGCGATGCTGTGAGCTTCGCCAGGCGGCGCGCGATTTCGGTTTTGCCGACGCCGGTAGGCCCGATCATGATGATGTTTTTGGGCATGATGTCGTCGGCGAGTTCCGGCGACAGTTTCTGACGGCGCATGCGATTGCGTAAAGCAATGGCGACGGCGCGCTTGGCGGCTCGCTGGCCTACGACGTATTTGTCCAGCTCAGTGACGATCTCGCGCGGAGTGAGGTCGTCCAGCGCGAGTTCGTGGTCCTCTGCGGTGCCCGGTAGATAAATGGCCATGTCGCTCTACTCCTCGGGGGATAATCGGTGCTGCTGGTTGCGCTCAGCGAGTCCTGCAGGGATGCGAGCTACAACTCCTCGATCGTGATGTGGTCGTTCGTGTAAATGCAAATCTGGCCCGCGATCTTCAAAGACTTCTCGGCGATGTCGCGCGCCGGCAGCGACGTGTTCTGCATCAGGGCGCGCGCAGCGGCCAGGGCGTAGCTGCCGCCGGAACCAATGGCGGTCACTCCCTCATCTGGTTCGATGACATCTCCGGCGCCGGAGATCAGAAATGTCTGCTGCGGGTCGGCGACGATGAGCAGCGCCTCCAGCGAGCGCAGCATCTTGTCGGTACGCCATTCCTTCGCCAGTTCGACGGCGGAGCGGCCGAGATTGCCCTGGTACTGCTCCAGCTTGGTTTCGAAGCGGCCAAAGAGCGAAAACGCGTCCGCGGTCGAGCCGGCGAATCCGGCGAGGATCTTGTTCTGGTACAGCCGGCGGATCTTGCGCGCTCCGTGCTTGATGACGGCGTCACCCAGGGTGACCTGGCCGTCGGCGGCCATAACGACGCGGTCTTCCCGGCGCACGCAGAGCACGGTGGTGGAACGGATGCGGTTATGGGCGGAGCTGTTTGAGCGGGAGGGCGTCAGGTTTCCTTGTGACATTCGATATTAACCAAGTATATCGCAGGCATTTCTGATTCTTGTGCGCGCTCAGTTGCGCTATGCTGGGCGCGATGGCGCTGCACGCTCACCCGCAAGAGATCTTCGTCGCTGTAGCTGTTGTGGCCGTTCTGTCCGCGATTATTGTCTGGTTAGGGACGCGCCACCGTGTGACGGACGAAGAGCGCGAGCGAGGCCGCCGCGAGTACCTGACCGAAGTCGGACGCATTATCGATGGCACGCTGCTCGGCATCGATGATCTGGAGGGTGAGCTTCCGCGCAACGAAGACGGTCCGCGCATTCTGTATTACTCCTATGAGATATCGGGAGTTGTTTACGAGTCTTCGCAGGACGTTAAGCAACTGCAGCAGTTTGTTCATCCGGTTGACTGCCGGCTGGCTTCGCCGGTCTCGGTTCGCTACGATCCGCGGAACCATGCCAATAGCATTGTCGTAGCGGAATCGTGGTCGGGCCTGCGCAAGAGCCCGATGTGGGGCGCAGCGCGTGTCGAAGACCGCCGCAGCGATGTGGGCCGGGACTGACCGGTCGTACACTATTGTTGATGCACGTCCACGCCAGTCCGACGGGCAAGACCGCACGCATACTGCAACTTTCGCTGGTTGCAACTTTCGCTTATGTGGTGCTGACGTTCGTGTTTGGCCTGCGGGCGCACTCACTGGCTCTGCTGTCTGAAGCGGGACACAATGTTTCGGACTTTCTTGCGCTGGGGCTCTCATTTTTTGCGGTGTATATGCATTCGCGCCCCGCAAATGACCAGAAAACATTTGGGTATCAGCGCACGGGCGTGCTGGCTGCGTTTGTCAACGCGCTGACGCTGATCGTGCTGTCGGTATGGCTGGCCATTGCGGCGGTACACCGTTTTGCCGCGCCGGTGTTGCCGCAGCCTCGCGTGATGATGCTGGTCGCGGCAGCCGGCCTGGTAATGAACGGGCTGATTGCCTTTGCACTTTCGCGCGCGGGAAAAGACGTCAACATCCGCAGCGTTTGCCTGCACATGCTGGGCGACGCGCTTTCGACAGCCGCGGTAATTGTCGGCGGCATTGGAATCTACTACACCGGTTTGAACTGGATCGATCCTCTGCTGTCGCTGCTGATTGCGGCGATGATTTTGTATTCCTCAGTCGGCATCGTGCGCGAGACACTGAACATCTTGCTCGAGGGCACGCCGCAGGGACTGTCGCTGCCGGAGATCAGGCTGGTGATGCAGTCTGTCGGGGGCGTCGAAGACGTGCATGACCTGCATGTGTGGAGCCTGGGATCAAGCTCACATGCTCTGGCCAGCCACGTGACGATTGCCGACATTCCGCCGTCAGAATCGACTCGCATTCTCGAGGAGATTCGCCTCGTGCTTGGCCAGCGTTTTCGTATTCATCACACGACCATTCAGTTTGAACACGCGAAGTGTGAAGTGGCGCACGGCTGCGTGATGGCCATCGACGAACATGAGGCGCACCATCATCACGGACACGCGCACAGCCGCTGAGGCGTGATAGCGTTTTGTGGAATGAAGAATCTTTTCTGCGCATCTGTCCTACTCGCTTTTGCCGTCGTACTGCCGCTGCAAGCCGAGTCCCCTGCCCGGTCTACCGACGCGCCCAAGCCTCTTTTTCTCGCCACGAATGCGCAGATGGACGCGGTGGCCGGCCGCTATCAGAACACCGTAGAACCTGATAACAGCGTCTCTGTCTACCGTGATGGCGGCAAGCTGGTGGCGGAGGCGGAGCGCATGTTTCCGAGGGAGTGGACGCTGCGGTCGGCGACGCTGGCGCAGGACATCAACTCGAAGACGCAGTGGACTTTCGCGCTGAGCCCTGACGGCAAGGCGACGTCACTGTCGGTGGGCGAAGGCGACGCGAAGCAGAGCTTCACGCGCGTCGGCGAACCGGTACATCATCATTTTCGGCCGTACTCGCGCCAAGAGGTGATGATTCCGATGCGCGACGGAGTGCGGCTACATGCGATCATCCTGCGGCCGACCGACACCAAGGAGCCGCTGCCGTTTCTGGTGGACCGTACTCCGTATGGAGTGGACGGATACGGCCCGGAAACTATCGTCGGCGCTCGGCCGGAACTGGCGCGCAGCGGTTACATCTTCGTCGAAGAAGATATTCGCGGACGATACAAGTCTGAAGGCAAGTTCGTCATGAGCCGTCCGCTGGTCGCGCATGGAGATAAGTCAGCGGTGGATGAGAGCACCGACGCGTATGACACCGTCGCGTGGCTGCTCAAGAACATTCCGAACAACAATGGGCGCGCCGGCGCGCTCGGCACTTCGTATGACGGGTTTACCGCGACGGAAACCGGCATTCAAGCGCACCCTGCGGTGAAGGCCATCTCCCCGCAGGCGCCGATGATTGACGTATGGATGGGCGACGACTTTTTCCATAATGGCGCGTTCCGTCAGAGCTATGGATACGACTACGCGCTGGGCATGGAGAGCTCGAAGGAGAACACATTCGGCAAGCTGGACAAGGATGCGTATGACTACTTCCTGAGCGCGGGTTCGTTTGCCGATGCAATGCACAAGTCGGGCGCGGGAGATCTGCCGACGTGGCACGCTTTTCTTGAGCATCCTGCGTACGACGAGTTCTGGCGTGCGCGCGGTGTGGAACATCATCTGACGCAGCTCACCGTTCCCACGCTGACAGTGGGTGGCTGGTGGGACCAGGAAGATATGTGGGGGCCGCAGGAGGAATACGCCAAGCTGGAGCCGCTCGATAAAGCTGGCGACAACTTCATTGTGCTCGGGCCATGGAAACACGGGCAGTGGGGCCAGACGACGCGGCATCTTGGAGCGCTGGATTTCGGCGCGACGACGACGGACCAATACCGCAGCCAGATTGAAGCGCCATTCTTCGCGCACTATCTGAAGGACGCGCCGGGATTCGATCTGAAAAATGCGGCGACGTTCCAGACCGGCAGCAATACCTGGCATCACTATGCGCAATGGCCGCCGGCGCAGTCGCATGCGCGGAATCTCTACCTCGGTGCAAATGGAAGCTTGAGCTTCACCGCGCCCGCGAGCAGCGCCACGACGAGCGCGACGACATATGTTTCGGACCCCAAGAATCCAGTGCCATATCGCAAGCGGCCCATTGAAGCGACCTATGCGCCGGGTTCGCACTGGGGCACCTGGATGGCGGAGGACCAGCGCTTTCTAAAAGACCGCAGCGATGTTGCATCGTGGAAGACGAAGCCGCTCACGAAAGATGTGACGGTAACGGGCAACGTGATTGCCGATCTGTTTGCGGCGACCAGCGGCACGGACTCTGACTGGGTGGTAAAGCTGATCGATGTGTATCCGGACAACGCGAGCGATAAGTCGATGGACGGGTATCAGCTCATCATCAACGCAGAGATTTTTCGCGGCAGATATGTAAGAGGCTTCACTGCACCGACTGCGCTGGTTGCGAACGCGCCGACGGAGTATCAGTTCAGCCTGCATGGTGCCGACCATGTCTTCTTGAAAGGCCATCGCATCATGGTGCAGGTGCAGAGCTCGTGGTTCCCGCTGTATGACAGGAATCCGCAGACCTACGTCGAGAACATCATGACGGCGAAGCCGGACGCCTACAAACCGGCAACGCAGAAGATTTTTGCGAACTCGCACATCTTGTTGCCGGTGGTGGGCGAGGCGGCGCAGCAGTAGACGCTACTCCCGCGGCTTGTCAGGCTGCTCGTTGTAGATTTCTTCGACGCGCGCGAGGGTGTCGATCTCGGCCGGCGGCTTGTCGGGTCGGAGCCGCAGAATGCGCGGAAAACGCAGCGCGAAACCGCTGCTGTGACGGTCTGACCGCATCACGTTGTTGAAGGCGACCTCCATCACGATTTGCGGCTCGACGATGCGCATGCTGCCGAGGTCTTCTGTTGTGTGCTCGGTGAACCAGCGTGTCAGCTCCGTGATTTCGGCATCGGTCAGGCCGGAGTAGGCTTTGCCGACGTTCAGCAGCTGGTCGCCGTCTCGAATCGCGAAGGTCACATCGGACAATACTGCGGCGCGACGGCCGTGACCATACTCCGCCGCAGTCACCACGACGTCGAGTGTGGCGAGTTCCCTCTTCAGCTTGACCCACGCGGAACCGCGGCGGCCCGGCTGATAGTTTGACCCTGGCGCCTTGAGCATCAGCCCTTCATTGCCGCGGGTGCGAGCGGCGAGGAACGCGTCGTCGAGTTCGGCGGCTGTCGTCGGAGCGAAGCGCGGCGCGATACGCAGGTGCTCGACTTCGCTTTCCTCGAGCACGCCCTCGTCCATCGTGAACAGGGAGTCCTGCGTGGAGCCGCGCCGCGACGACGAAGAATGGTCCCGCGCGTGGTCGCGTGTGACGATTTCTTCGAGCATCTGGCGGCGCTCGGTCAGCGGCCGATCGAGCAATAGATCGCCGTTTGCTGAGAGCACGTCGAACGCGAGAAAAACAACCGGGATCGCGCGCTGCATCTCTTCTGTCACTCGCTTGCGGCCAATGCGCGGTTGTAGCGCGGTGAATGGTAGCGCCTGATCCGCGTCGGTGTCCCATGCGAGCAGCTCGCCATCGAGTATTAACGGCTCATCGACGGCGCTAAACCAGCGGGTGATTTCAGGAAAGCTCTCGGTCATGTCTTCGCGGGTGCGCGAAAACAGCGCGACGCGTCCGGGCTGCGACGGGTCGCCGCAGTGCAGCTGGCAGCGAATGCCGTCGTACTTATCTTCGGCATGGATGTGAATTTCGACTGCGGCTTCGGCCTCTTCGCGCTGTTCCTCTTTGGCCTCGCGAATGGCCTCTACTTCTCTCTCGTCGACTCCGACGGATGGTTCTTTCGTGAAGCGTTCCAGCGCGGCCTCGACATTTTCTGCGGGCGTTGCCAGCATGAAGCCGAGCGCGTGAAACAACTGCATGCGGGCGCCAGCGAGAGTGCCCGCGCGGCCACGTTCGACGACTTCGAGGATATTTCCTGTCAGCATCACGGCGTGCCGCACGTCCGCGAGCGGCGCGTTTACCGAAGCAGCTATCGCTTCTTCTACAAGACTCTCTTTCACGCCGGTGCGCATGTCGCCGAGCATCAGCTTGATCAGATATTTCGCTTCGATGGC
>DATMOZ010000244.1:0-4885 GCA_035567995.1 Acidobacteriaceae bacterium | reverse complement strand
GAAATGCGCCTCAACGTGCTCTTTTTCGGATTGCTGAAAGACGTTCGCCAGACCGCGTCTGAGCAGTTAACCGTCGCGGATGGATCTACGGTCGCTTCGGTGCTGGCGCATTACCAGACCTACTTTGATGGGCCAACGTTGGAAAGCATCGCTGTCGCGGTCAATCGGCAGTACGTGAAGGCGGATCATCCGCTTGTGGATGGAGATGAGGTCGCGTTGCTACCGCCGGTCAGCGGTGGCAGTCAAAGCATTGTGTTCAATGGATTTGAACAGCGGGCGCAACTGACTCGCCTTCCGATTGATGCCGAACGGGTCGTGGCGGGGATCAAGGCGGGTGAGGACGGAGCGGCTGTCGTCTTTGACGGCATCGTGCGCAACAATACGCGCGGACGTGCGACGCAGTATCTGGAATATGAAGCGTATGAAGATATGGCGCTGGCGCAGATGCAGGAGCTCGCGGTCCGGGCGCGGGACTTGTTTCCGGTGCGCGACATCGCTTTGATTCATCGACTGGGACATCTGGAGGTCGGGGAGACGAGCGTGTTGATCGTGGTGGCTTCGGCGCATCGCGCTGCGGCGTTCGACGCGTGCCGCTGGTTGATCGACACACTGAAGCGAGAAGTGCCGATCTGGAAGAAAGAAGTATTTGCTGACGGAGCGGTGTGGGCCGCGGGCGAGCCTTTTCCAGAACATATAGCCGCACACCAGTCATGAACAGGGTCCTGGCACTTGCGCTGCTGCTGTCTCTGCCGGGCGCTCTGCTGGGGCAGAGTGCGGATCCGACGTCGACGATTCGCGTGCGGGTACAACTGATCAGCCTGCCGGTCAACGTTACAGATCAGCACGGGGCGACCGTCGGCGGTCTTGAACGAAGCGATTTCGCTGTCTATGAGGACGGCCGTTCGCAGCGCATCGCGGTCTTTGAAAAGGAAGCGCAGACTCCGCTGTCTGTCGTGTTGGCGCTGGATACGAGTTTGAGCGTGCACAAGGACCTGCGGATAGAACAGGATGCGGCGCGCGCGTTTGTGCGATCTATCTTGCGGGTGCAAGATCAAATCTCCGTGCTTCAGTTTGAGTATGACGTGCGCGAACTTGTCAGCTTCACCAACAATGAGCGGCGCATTGATGAGGCGATCGAACAATTGCATGGTGGGACGGCGACGGCGCTGTACGACGCGGTGGATTTGTCTGCGGAGTTGCTCGACGGCAAGCCGGGGCGGCGAGTAATCGTCATCGTTACGGACGGTGGAAACACGGTGAAGGGCGTCAGCTATCGGCGCGCGCTCGAGGCCGCGGTCCGAGCGCAGGCGGTGGTATACAGCATCATTCTCGTTCCGATCGCGGCGTCTGCAGGGCGCGACACGGGTGGTGAGCACGCGCTGATACAGCTGTCGACCGATAGCGGCGGCCGCTACTACTATGTTGACCAAACAGAGGATCTGCCGCAGGTCTTCCGTGATGTTTCTGACGATCTAAGGGCGCAGTATCTGCTTGGTTATTATTCCAACCGTCCGTCGAGCGATTCAGAATTTCGCACCATTACGGTGAGGCTGACCGATACGTCGCGCGCAGCTACGTTGTCTGTGCGACATCGTAAGGGTTATTACACGACAGCGTCGCCGGAACCCACGCGTTAAACTGGTCGAGATGCCGCCCATCCGTGGAATTCGTCGCTCAAAGAAGTCTCCCCCGCCTGGAGAAACCGGCGAAGAAGCGTTGTATCTGCGCAGTCTGAGTGAGCGCAAGGTGCAGGTCACGGTCAAGCTGCACGACGGAGAAGTCGTGCAGGGCTGGATCGAGTATTTCGACGATCGCATGATTCGCCTGACGCGCGACGGCAAGCCGAACCTTTTCATTTATAAACAGCAGATCCGCACGATCACGGAACAGCCGCGCAAGACGGACCATCGTCGAGAAACGCAGGGTGGGCAGTGACGGGCGCGGGCCACATCAGCGAGCAGGCTGCAACCATAGCGCGGGTAGCGGGGGCGTTGCTGCGCGCACACTACGAGAACGGTGTCGCTACCGAGTACAAAGGCGACGTGGACCTGGTGACGATTGCAGATCGTGAGAGCGAACAGCTTATCGTCGAGGGACTGCGCGACGAGTTTCCGGGACATGGCATTTTTGGAGAAGAAGGTACACGCAGCGGTATGGACAGCGAATACCGCTGGTATGTCGACCCGCTGGATGGCACGACAAATTTCGCGCATGGGTTCCCTGTGTTTTGCGTGTCGCTGGGACTTGAGCGTCGCGCGCCAGGACTTGCGCCAGAGGCAGACGGGGAATTGGTTGCCGGCGTTATCTATGACCCAACGCGGGACGAATTATTTACCGCGGAGAAGGGCCAGGGCGCTTTTCTGAACGGCAGACGCATTCACGTCTCGTCGGTGACGACACTGGGCGAGGCGTTGCTGGGGACGGGCTTTCCGAGCCACAAGCGTCACGGCAACCCGAACATCCACTTCTATCACCAGTTCACGTTGCGCTCGCATGGAGTGCGGCGCGCGGGCTCGGCGGCGCTTGACCTGGCGTATGTCGCGTGCGGACGTCTGGATGCGTTCTGGGAGTTCAACTTGAATCCATGGGACACGGCTGCGGGAGTCTTGCTGGTTCGCGAAGCAGGTGGGACGGTTACGCATTTCGACGGTGGCGAGTTTACGTTGGACAGCCGCGAGGTGCTTGCGACGAATGGGCTGCTGAAGTCTGAACTGGTTGGGTTTTTTCACGAAATGTTTGCCGGGCGCGATCTGGAACCGATACCAACGCCGGCTGAATTTGCTTCTCGGCGCGGTTAAAGTTGCGCAAAGCGCGGCGGCGTTGCGACCGAAAATCTGCTGATACAATCAACCTTTACGCTGATTCCAGCAAGGAGACAGTCGCGAGCCATGGCGTATGTAATTGCAGAACCCTGTATCGGCACGAAAGATTCGGCCTGTGTCGATGCTTGTCCGGTTGATTGCATCCATCCTAAGAAGGACGAGAATACTTTCGCCGAGACCGATCAGCTGTTTATCGATCCGGTGGAGTGCATCGACTGTGGCGCATGCGTTCCGGTCTGTCCGGTGTCGGCGATTTTTGCCGCCGACGACCTGCCCGAGAAGTGGAAGACCTACGAACCGAAGAATGCGCAGCACTTCGGCCGCTAGTTCGCGGTTGAAATTTTCGAGCGCGCAGCCTTTACCGGCTGCGCGTTTTTCATTGCGTGGCACGCTATGACAATTCGCACCTCAGAAGCGATTGTGTTGCGCACGTGGCCCTTCCACGAAGCGGACGTGCTGGTGTCGCTGTTTACGCGCGACTACGGAAAGGTGCGCGGGGTTGCGAAGTCGGGAGCTAAATCGCACAAGCGATTTGGCGGAGCTCTGGAGCCGATGACTCGCGTGCGATCGAGCTATTCAGAGAAGGGGCGGCAGGAAATTGTGCGGCTGAATTCATTTGAAACGCTATGGTCGCCGCTTGCGGAGCCGGTCGATTACGGACGTGTCGCTGCATTATCGCTTTTCGCCGAGGTGCTGGAGGACGCGCTGCCCGAGCATGATCCGCAGGATGCAATGTTTCGCCTGGCGGCGAGCACGGCGGAGCAGGCGCTGGCGGGACGCTGCTGGCTGCCGGTTGTGTATTTCTCATTGTGGATGTCGCGGTTGATGGGGTGGCTACCGTCGCTCGAAACGTGTATCGCGTGTGGCCGGTCGTTGGCTGGTTCGGCCGCGTATTTTCATGCGCTGACAGAGGGACTATTTTGCGGGGAACACCGCCGGGCGACGTATTCCGAACTGTCGCCTGCGTCAGTGCGGGACGCGCATCAGATACTGCGGCAGCCGATAACAGCGCTGTCGTGCGAACAGTGGCCGCGAGCGCGGGCTGCAGACCTGCGGCGCTTTGCCGTGCTGACGCTGGAGCGTCATCTTGAACGAAAACTGGTGACGGCTGCGGCGCTGGCGCGCATACCGGCTTAGTGGCCCACAGCGCATCATTTAGAATCGCTGGCAAGCATGTCCCTCGCAGCCAGCAAGCCAGCCCTGACATTTCAGGAATTATTGTTCCAGTTGCAAAGCTTCTGGGCGTCGCGCGGTTGTGTGTTGCAGCAGCCGTACGATGTCGAGGTCGGCGCTGGAACCATGTCGCCGGATACGTTTCTGCGCGTGCTTGGGCCGCGTCCTATTCGTATCGCTTACGCGCAGCCGTCGCGTCGGCCAGCGGATGGGCGTTACGGAGAAAATCCGAATCGTCTCTATAAACACACTCAATTTCAGGTGGTGCTGAAGCCGCCGCCGGGCGATGTGCAGGACCTATATCTCGCATCACTCGCTGCGATCGGCATCGATCTCAAGCGGCATGACATTAAGTTTGAAGAGGACAACTGGGAGTCGCCGACGCTGGGTGCGTGGGGCATCGGGTGGCAAGTGATGCTCGACGGGCTGGAGATCACGCAGTTCACATACTTCCAGCAATGCGGTGGGCTGGATCTGGATCCCATCACAGCCGAGATTACGTATGGCCTCGAACGCATCGCGGCGTTTCTGCAGGATGTGGATTCGATCTATGACATTGTGTGGGCGCGTGATGCAGAGACGGGCGCCGAAATTACCTATGGTGATATCCGGCTCAAGGAAGAACTGCAGTTCTCGGTTTACAACTTTGAGTACGCGGATGTGGCGAAGTTGTGGCTGCACCTGGACAACTATGAGGCCGAGGCAAAGGCGCTGCTCGATCAGTGGCGCGTGCTGCCTGAAGATGCACCGGCGGCGGAGCGGGCTCGTTTTCCAATTTTGCCCACCTTCGACTTGTGCCTGAAGTGTTCGCATCTTTTTAACCTGCTCGATGCGCGCGGGGCGATTTCAGTGACGGAACGAGTTGGGGTGATCGCGCGCATTCGTGCTCT
>DATMOZ010000243.1:0-4670 GCA_035567995.1 Acidobacteriaceae bacterium | reverse complement strand
CGCTATGCGGCGGCACAGGAAAGCAGTCGCACCGGCATGCCCCTGATGCGCGCACTCGTGCTTTTACATCCTCTCGATCAGGAATCGCGTGAGTCGGTCGACGAGTATTACTTCGGCCCCGATCTTCTCGTTGCGCCGGTTCTGTCTGCCGCCACGCAGCGCAGCATTCACCTGCCTGAAGGCGAGTGGTGGAACTACTGGAACGGCAAGCACTACACCGGTCCAGTGAACATCGTCGAGGACGCGCCGCTCGACAGGATTCCTCTCTACGTAAAGAGCGGAGCCATTCTTCCGAAAATTCCAGAGGACGTAATGACGCTCGCTTCTGTAAAAGCAGATGCGGCGTCGCCGATCAAAGGTCTCGATGATCGTCGCGTTTACGAGATTTATCCGGAGGCTAATTCAGGGCAGGCACGCGATGTACAGGACTTTGAAAATCGCCATCTCACCTTGAAAACGAGCCACGGAACCAGCACGCTGAAAATTACCGGGCCAGCGGCGGCGATCACTCTGGTCTGGCGGTTCCAGCAGCCCAAGCAAGTAATGCTCAATGGTCATCTGCTGACCATGCATCCCGGAGATGCATCCACATCTGTAGAGTTCGCTCACACCGCGAACTCAGAACTTAGCTGGCAACAATGAACGTACCCGTCGAAATAACAGCCTCGCTGTTCATTGTTCTGCTACCTGCTAACCGCTGCCTGCTGCTATCTTGGCAACAGCAATGTTGACCGACATCGTTCTCGACGCGATGGGCTCTGACAAAGCCCCCGAACCTGAAGTGAAGGGCGCGATCCTCGCCGCCCGCAGCTATCCTGTCCGCGTTCATCTTGTCGGGCCTGAG
Organism: Acidobacteriaceae bacterium; assembly: GCA_035567995.1. Lineage (GTDB taxonomy): Bacteria > Acidobacteriota > Terriglobia > Terriglobales > Acidobacteriaceae > JBBPYY01. The sequence goes on along the minus strand of DATMOZ010000243.1, from coordinate 3,826 downwards.
GACCGCATCCGACCCATTCTCGAGCGCTATACCGGCCGCCGCGCGCGTGGCCGTTTCTCCGGCGCAGGCAACGGACGCGTTCCGCTGCCCATCGAGGTCATACACACCGACCAGTGGATCGCGATGGACGACAAGCCTGCCCTCGCTATCCGGCAGAAGCCGCACTCCTCGATGCGCGTCGGCCTCAAGCTGGTACGCGAAGGCAAGGCCGCAGCGTTCATCACCGCCGGCAACACCGGCGCCGCGATGGCGAGCGCAAAAATGGTGCTCGGTAATTTGCCCGCGGTTGACCGCCCGGCGCTTGCGACCGTCATGCCGACTTCCGCAGGCTCGCCGTGCGTGCTGCTCGATGCAGGAGCGAACGTCGACTGCAAGCCGCATAACCTGGAACAGTTCGCCATCATGGGCGAAATGTATGCGCGCAGCGTGCTGAAAATCCCGCGCCCGCGCGTCGGCCTGCTCTCGATCGGCGAAGAAGAAGGCAAGGGCAACGAGCTCACGAAAGAAACTTTTCCGCTGATGCGCGCGCTCGATCTGAACTTCATCGGCAACGTCGAGGGCCGCGACATCTTCAACGGACATGCGGATGTCATCGTCTGCGACGGCTTCGTCGGCAACGTGGCGCTAAAAACTTCGGAAGGGCTCGCGCGGCTGGTCCGCGATCTTCTGCGCCGGTCGCTGACGTCCACGGTGACCGCGCGCGCCGGAGCGCTGCTCTCGCGCAACGCGTTCCACGATTTCAAGAAACGCCTCGACTACTCCGAATACGGCGGCGCTCCGCTGCTCGGCGTCAGGGGAGTATGCATCGTAGGCCACGGCTCTTCTTCCGACCGCGCGATCATGAACGCCATCCGCGTAGCCGCCGAAGCGGTGCAGTCACGGATGACTACCCACCTCGAAGAGCAGTTCACCAAACGTGCCGCAATGATCGCCGTGACAAGCGATCAGTTGTCAAGGAACGCACTGGTCGAATAGCGGCTCAACCCATCGCGGGATCTGCGCACACTTTCTGACGCACCGGTTTCGCTGCGCCCGACCGATTCAACAATGCCAAGCCTGCAATGACAATCAATACGCCGACGTACGCCGTCCAGCGAATACGCTCGTGCGCGATACTGCCCCAGAACAATCCCCAGATAGGCAGCAGATACGTCACCGACGCCACATGCGTCGAAGAGACTCGCGCCAGCAAGCGGTAGTACAGGAGGTAGGCTAGTCCGCTGCCCGCCACTCCGAGCACGATTACCGCAAGCGCCGAACTCACCGGGACCGACGCAGGATGCGGCCCGAACAGCGCGACGGGCAGCACCATCAGTCCTGCCAGGCTCAACTGTGTCGTCGCGAGTCCGATGGGGTCGAAGCCTTTCAGCTTCGCCTTCGCGATCACCGTCGCGACCGCATAGCTCAAGCTTGCCAGGGCAATGAGCACGATGCCGCGAGAAAAGCCGCCGGAATTCGACCCGGCGCCGTGGCCCAGCACCACAAGCAGCACGCCGCAAAAGCCGAGCAGCACTCCATAGATGGTGTACCGGCTCGATGCCGCGGCACCGATAGCGACTCCGAGAATGAGCGTCCATATCGGAGTGGTCGCATTCAGAATGGCAGCGATGCTGCTCGGCACCGTCTGCTCGCCCCATGCGAAGAACGCGAACGGAATCGCATTGTTAAACAACGCGACGAGCAGCAGCGTCGCGATGTGCTGTCGCGGCGGCAGGCTTCCACCGCGCGTCAGCAAGACCGTCCACAGAAATCCCGCACCGAACGCCAGACGCAGCAGCGCCACCCACGCCGGCGGAAAGCTGTGCCCAGAAATCTGGATGAGCAGAAACGACGCTCCCCATATGGCGGAGAGCAACATCAACTGCAGCCAATCACGTGACGTCATCATGCACTCAGAATAGCGTCATGTTTTCGGCTGGCGAAGCTCCACTTCTCACTCGCAAACCCAGTCCACTGTCGCGCATTTTCGGCGCGTTATTTCACAACGGCAAGCGCGAAGCCGTCGTATCCCCTGCGGCCCACGGTCTGAATCTCGGTCGCACTCACGCGCGGATCGGCTGCAAGCACTTCGTTGAACCGGCGAATTCCCTGGACCATCGAATTGTCGCTCGCGGGGTCGGCCACCGCTCCGTCGCGCACCACGTTGTCGGCGATGATCAAGCTGCCCGGGCGCGCGAGTTTCACGCTCCATGGAAGATAGTCAGCGTAGCTTTCTTTATCTGCGTCGATGAAGATCAGATCAAACGGACCCGCACGCTCTGCGACGAGTTGCGGCAGCGTATCGATTGCTTTGCCGACACGCACGTCGACAAGATTCGCCAGACCCGCGCGTGCGATGTTAGCGCGGGCGACTTCCGCGTGCTTCGCGTCGTACTCCAGAGTGATGAGGCGGCCATCGGGCGGCAAGGCGCGCGCCATCCAGATCGTGCTGTATCCGCCGAGCGTGCCGATCTCCAAAATTCTTCGCGCGCCGATTGCGCGGGCGAGCAGGTGCAGCATCTTGCCTTCGGTCGCTGAAACGCTGATCTGCGGCATCCCGGCCGCTTCGCAGGCTTGAAGCGCGGCCTCCAGCACAGGGTCGGCCGGAGTAAATAGATCTGTGATGTAACGGTCGACGGTGGTCCATACTTCCTGGCTCATAAGTCATCCTTTTTTTATTTGGCGGCCACAACGCCCCAGCGAATCGCGCCACCGCCGGACCGATCAAAATTAACTTTGCGTTCATTGGGCCTCAACATCGTTCCTGTTTGATCGCGAGTTCGGCCGGCAAATTTGACCTGCCGAACATCGGGAGACCTCCAAAAATGATCCAACATTCCATGCGATCGCATTCCAGGATCGCATTCCTGGCAGCATTTGCGTTTCTAGCCCTAATGTTTCCTCACTCGTCGCGCGCCGAAGGCGATCTGCACAAGGTAAAGCACGTCATCATCATCATGCAGGAGAACCATTCCTTCGATAATTACTTTGGGACCCTCGCCCTGGCCCCGGGAAGTCCTTATCACCAACCGCGCCATGACGGCGGGGATCGCGACGATCGTACTGCCGGTTGCGCGAAAGATGACCACAGCTGCGTCGATGGACTCACGTGCCAGCTCGACATCAGCGGCAACTTCGACTGCTCGAACAGCAACCGCGATGAAAACGGCAGGCTCATCAAAGTTTTTCACGACCCTCGCCGCTGCGTCGGCCCGGACCTCGACCACGGCTGGCTCTCGACTCATCGCGAAGCCAACTTCGATCAGCCGAACAACACGCTCGATAACTTTCTGGCTGACGGATTCGTGCGCGTCAACGACATGACCGAACAGATCGACCCGCCCGGAACAGAAGATCCGACCGAAGATCAGACGATGAACTTCTACACCCAGAACGAAATCCCTTTCTATTACGATCTGGCACAGAAATTCGCGATTGATGACCGCTATTTCTCGTCTGTACTTGGACCCACCTTCCCCAACCGCTCCTATCTTCTCGCTGCCACCTCCTTCGGGCATCTCACGACGAGTGACGTCTTCGCACCCACCGGCGGTTACAAACCCATCAACGGCACAATCTTCGATCTTCTCGATAAAAACCACATCACCTGGGCCGACTACTTCCAGGATGCACCCCAGGGCGCCAGCTTCCGCTCGGCAGATGCGCGCTTCCTGCCGTTGAATCTCTTCCTTGCCCAGGCTGCGGCGGGGACGCTTCCACAGGTCTCCTTCGTCGATCCCAACTTTGGGCTAGGCGGCAGCGCTTTTGAAAACGACGAACATCCCCCGACTGACATCCAGCGCGGCCAGGCTTACGTCTCGCGGGTGGTCAATGCCATCCGCAACGG
>DATMOZ010000242.1:0-12039 GCA_035567995.1 Acidobacteriaceae bacterium | reverse complement strand
CGCCGAAGGCCATACCCATGAGCACGCAGCCGGCCCTGCGCTGAATCCTGAACTGACGCGCACGGTGGACGTGACGGTGCCGGCAGAGGAAGTGGAAAAGGGCTACAAGGAAGTCGTGAAGCGCTATCGCAAGATGGCGCGTATTCCGGGCTTTCGCGCGGGCAAGGTCCCGGAGTCGCTTGTGCGGTCGAAGTTCGCGGACGCGATCAAGCAGGATGTGATGGAGAGCCTCTTGCCGCAGCACTTTCGTGCGGCGCTTGACACGCAGAAGGTGACGCCGATTTCGCAGCCGCAGGTGACCAACCTGAAGCTTGAGGAAGGGCAGCCGCTGCAATTCCAGGCGGCATTTGAGGTGATGCCGGAGATCAACATTGCCGGATATCAGGACACGAAGATCGCGCGGGAAGACGGGCGCCTGACGGACGAAGAGTTCGAGGCGGAATTGGATCGGATTCGCGATGCGCGCAGCACAATGGAGCCGGTGGAAGAAGAGCGCATGCTGCAGCGCGGTGACTGGGCACAGGTGAGCTACAGTGGATTCGACAAGGCAGCTGAGGGTGCTGAGCCGAAGGCGGAAATTTCTGCGGATGAAGTTGTCATCGAGATCGGCGGCAAGCAGACGCTCGAAGCATTTACCGATGCACTGACAGGCGCGACGGTCGGGCAGGAGATGGATGTCGACGTTGCGTACCCTGAGGATTTCGGCGAGCGGCGCTTGGCGGGGAAGACGGTCGCCTATCACCTGACTGTAAAGGGCATCAAACGCAAGGTGATGCCGGAGCTGAATGACGAGTTTGCAAAAGAACTCGGTGAGTATGACTCGTTCGAGGATTTCAAGACGAAGCTGCGGGAGAGCCTGGAGCACAACAAGCAGCGCCGCGCAGCAGCCGACGGTCGCGACAAACTGATCGATGCGCTCGTGGCGCGGTTCCAGTTTCCCGTACCTGAGACACTGGTGCAGCAACAGGTGGATGCGCGGCTGGAGCGCGGACTGCGCGCGCTGGCCATGCAGGGCATGTCGGCAGATCACATGCGGCAGTTGAACTTCGACCGGCTGCGCACAGCGCAACGCGATACCGCATTGCAGGAGACAAAGGGCGCCCTGATTCTTGATCGCATCGCGGATGAAGAAAAAGTGGAAGTGCCTGATGAGGAAGTGGAGAAGCAACTTCAATACTTCGCCATGGAGCAGAGGGAACCCGTTGAGACACTGCGGCAGCGTTTGACGCAGGATGGCGGGCTCGCTAGAATCCGTGAACAACTACGCCGCGAAAAAACTGGCAACCTACTCTATGAGCGTCTCGCTTCGTAGCAGTCCGCATTTTCTTACACGCACCAACCTGGTTTAGGAGACGGCATGGCATTGGTCCCGATGGTTGTAGAGCAAACGAGCCGAGGCGAACGCGCCTACGACATCTACTCTCGATTGCTTCGCGACAACATTATCTTTCTGGGCACCCCGATTGATGATCAGATCGCCAACCTGATCATCGCGCAGATGCTCTTCCTGTCTGGCGAGGACCCCGACAAGGACATCCAGCTTTACATCAATTCGCCGGGCGGATCGATTACGGCCGGCCTGGCGATCTATGACACGATGCAGTTCATCAAGAACGATGTTGTGACGTATTGCATCGGGCAGGCGGCCAGCATGGGCGCATTTCTATTGATGAGCGGCAAGGCAGGCAAGCGATTTGCACTGCCAAACTCACGCATCCTGGTGCACCAGCCGTCGATGGGCGGGCTCTCAGGCCAGGCCACGGATATCGACATTCATGCGCGCGAGATTCTGCGAATTCGCGAGATTACTAATAAGTTAATGGCGAAACATACAGGGCAGGCTCTGGACCGCATTGAGCGCGATGTTGAGCGCGATTTCATAATGAATGCGCCACAGGCCAAAGAGTACGGCATTATTGATGAGATAATCGATCGGCCTCGCACCTAGCGTGGCCTTTCGGTTTGAGGGTTGTTTGAGGGCTAAGGAATGAAGACGCGCACGGGATCTGACGACACGCTTCGTTGTTCGTTTTGCCATAAGTCGCAGGACGCTGTAGCGAAGCTGATTTCATCGCCCAGCGACTACCCGCGTGCATACATCTGCGACGAGTGCGTTGCCGTTTGCAACAGCATCCTCGAAGATGATCGCGCTGAAACTCCTCCCGGGGCCGCGCCTGCGCATCTGCCGAAGCCACAGGAAGTGAAGGCTTTTCTCGACGAGTATGTGATCGGGCAGGAGACCACGAAGAAGAAGCTCGCGGTCGCTGTTTATAACCACTACAAGCGCATCCAGATGAACCGCGTGCGTGGTAACGAAGTCGAGCTCGCGAAGTCGAATATCCTCCTGGTCGGGCCGACGGGCAGCGGTAAGACACTGCTTGCGCACACTCTTGCAAAGATGCTGGACGTGCCGTTTGCCATTGTTGACGCCACGACGCTGACCGAGGCCGGTTACGTCGGCGAAGACGTTGAGAACATCATTCTGAAGTTGCTGCAGGCCGCGGATGGCGATGTTGCACGAGCACAGAGCGGCATTATCTACATCGATGAGATCGACAAGATCGGCCGCAAGGACGAGAATCCGTCGATCACGCGCGACGTGAGCGGCGAGGGCGTGCAACAGGCACTGCTCAAGATTCTTGAAGGAACGGTCGCGAATGTTCCGCCGCAGGGTGGGCGCAAGCATCCGCATCAGGAATTTACCCCGGTGGACACAACAAATATTCTGTTCATCTGTGGAGGGGCGTTCGTCGGACTCGAGCGGGTTGTCGGCCGCCGCGTGGGCAAGAAGGCGCTGGGTTTCAAAGCAATCGCCGATCGCGCCGGGCAGGAGAAGGACGCGACGCCGGCGCAGCGCGACATCGAGTTATTGCGACAGTCAGAGCCGCAGGACCTGATTCGCTACGGCTTGATTCCGGAGTTTGTGGGGCGCCTGCCAGTCCTCGGCATTCTCGATGAGCTGGATGAGGTCGCGCTCGTAGAGATTCTGACGAAGCCGCGCAACGCAATCCTGAAGCAGTACCAGCGCTTGTTTGAGTACGAAGGCGTGAAGGTCAACTTTTCTGCTGAAGCGACCACTGCGGTCGCGCGCGAAGCGTTGGCACGCAAAGTTGGCGCGCGCGGATTGCGCATGATTCTCGAAGAACTGATGCTCGACTTGATGTATCACCTGCCAGGCAACAAGAAGATCAAAGAGCTTGAGGTCACGGCGGAGATGGTGCAACGGCGCGATCTCACCGTTTCGCTGCTCGAGAAGGCCGGCTAGTAGACGGTTGTTCCGGGTTCCGCAGTGGTACCAATCGCGGAGTGAGCCTTGACGACCGTCGTCAATCCAATTCAGTTTCCATGTGGAGAGGCGCATGCGCTCGCGCTGGCGCAAGACGAGCGTTGCGCCGAACTTACACGCAAATGGGTGATGCTCGCGTGCATTTTCGCGTCGAGCCTCGCGTTCATTGACGGCACCGTCGTCAATGTTGCGCTGCCTGAGTTACAAAAGATCTTCTCCACCACCGTCTCGCGTGTGCAGTGGGTGCTGGAGAGTTACCAGTTGCTTTCTTCGGCTTTGCTGCTGGTCGGCGGGGCGCTCGGAGACCACTATGGACGCCGTCGCGCTCTTGGCACTGGAGTGTTGATCTTTGTGGCGGCATCGATCTGGTGCGGTGTTGCACCGACTATCAACCAGTTGATCGTGGCCCGCGCCGTGGAGGGCGTCGGCGCGGCGCTGATCATTCCAACAAGTTTGTCGATGCTGGCTTCGGCGTATCCGCCGGAACTGCGCGGCGGCGCAATTGGCTCCTGGGCTGCGTGGACGGGGTTGTGTGCTGCGCTTGGTCCGGTTGCCGGCGGATGGCTGATAGAGCACGCCTCATGGCGGCTTATCTTCTTCCTCAACGTACCGGTCGGAGCAGCGGTGCTGCTGCTGCTGACGCGGATTCCCGAGAGTCGCGCCGTGAAAGAGGGCGATCGTTCGCAGCTGGATTGGTTGGGCGCGGCGTTGATCACGCTTTCACTCACTGCAATCGTGCTGGGATTGCTGGATGGTCCTGTGCTGGATTGGTCGTCACGGCGTGTAGTCGCCGCGTTGGTTGCCGGCGGCGTATTGCTTGTCGCTTTTTTGCGGGTGGAGGCGACGCGCCCGAACGCGATGATGCCGCTCCGGCTCTTTCATTCGAAGGAGTTCACCGCTGCAAACATATTGACCTTTTTCCTGTATGCATCGCTGGGCGGATCGTTGTTTTTTTTGCCGTTCTATTTGATTCAGATAAAGCATTTCAGCGCGACTGCGGCCGGTGCCTCTTTCCTGCCGTTCATTGCGCTGATGTTTTTGTTCTCAGCGCGCGTTGGGAAGCTGATGTCGCGTGTGGGGGCTCGGTTGTTGCTGGTTGTTGGCGCAGTGACCGCGGGGTGTGGATTTGCGTTGTTCGGCGTGTTGATGACGCAGCCGGGGTACCTCCGCGGAGTATTACCGGCGGTTCTGATGCTGGGCATCGGCATGACGCTGAGTGTTGCTCCGCTAACGGCGACAGTGATGAATTCGGTGCCGCAGGAGGAAAACGGTGTTGCATCGGGCGTGAACAATGCTTTATCGCGCGTTGCAGGCTTACTCGCGGTGGCCGTTCTGGGAGCGGTATTGCAGGGGACGTTCTCAAAAAAACTGTCCGCAGAACTGAACAGTTCGACCCTAAATGAGGCACAACGAGCTCAACTCTATGCGCAGAGAAACAAGCTGAACGAGGCGCGACTCGTTTCGGCGAGCGTAGACGCGCAGACGGAGGCAAAGCGGGCTCTGAATGCTGCGTTCATCGCCGGGTTCCGGCGTGTGATGGATATATCGGCTGCGGAGTGTGTCGCCGGCGCGATTGTTGTTGCACTTATGATCCGCCGGGGGAGCGGCGCCCCGCGCAGAGTCAGCGGGGCGGCAAGTGTATGAGCCGATTCGCTATTGGGTTTGGCCGTCGCAGAAGATAGGGAAAACCGGTGCTCAAACACCTTTACTGTTGGGTTGGAAACAAGAAGCGGAGAAAAGGTTCCACGCGCTTAGCCCAGGCCGCCTCATCGTGAGTCCCGCCCTCGACCCGCATATAGAGCAAGTCTTCGTTGTCGCGCCACCCGCGTTTCAGTAGCAATTTGTGCAGCAGGACAGAATCGTTGAGCGAGCTCTTTCCGCCTTCGCGCGTGCCCATGTCGAGCCAGATGCGCGGGCGAATCTGGCTCTCTGCCTCGTTCACAAAGGCGAGAATGCTCTTGTGGTCCCACCAGACAGAAGGCGACAGCACGGCGAGTTTACCGAAAACATCGGGGTGAGCGAGACCGAGGAACAGCGTGACCAGGCCGCCTAGCGAGGAGCCGCCGAGGCCAGTGTTTTCGCGGTCGGGAAGTGTGCGGTATTCGTTATCAATGAAGGGCTTCACTTCTTCGATCAGCATCAGGCCATAGAGATCTGCGTCGCCGCCACCCATCTTCGGGTTGCGGGTCGGCGTGTATTCAGCGAGTCGATGCGCACCGGTGTTGTAGATGCCCACGATGATGAGCGGCTCTACCGCCCCTTCGGCAATCAGGCGGTCGGCGGTTTCATGCACAGCCCAGATGCGACCGGGGATATATGCCGTTTTGCGGTCAAACAGATTCTGTCCGTCGTGCAGGTAAAGCACCGGGTAGCGACGGTCGATTTCATCGTATCCCTCGGGAACGTAGACGATAATGTCGCGATCGGTAGACAGGATGTTTGAGTGAAACTGGCGGTGCCGGCGAAGCCGGTCATAAGTAACTTTATCTTCCTCTCCCACGCTGGTTGGCGCGGCAGAGTCTAGCTGTTCAGTCTCGGGCACTCGACCTTCAACCTCATCTTTCATTCAACTCACTGTTTCTTAATATTCGATGCTTGAGCAGTCTTGCCGGCGGCAACCGGCGCCTGCTTTTGTTACAGTGTGACGACAGAAAATCTAGGTTAGCAGCTTGCCTTGCAAACAAGGCACCGGTCAGGCAGACAAAATTTGAATCGTCAATATCACAAATGGCACTCGTCGCGGCTTGGTCGCGATATGGAGTTGCTGGTCTTCGGCCACGCGGGCGTGCCGGCGATTGTGTTTCCAACCTCGCAGGGGCGCTTTTTCGAATTTGAAGATCGCGGGATGATTGCCTCGGTCGCACACAAAATCGACGCGGGGCAGTTGCAGTTCTTCTGCGTTGATTCGGTGGATGCGGAGAGCTGGTACAACCGCAATGTTCCGCCGCGCTGGCGCATCGCCCGCCAGATGCAGTTTGAGAACTATGTGGTGGACGAGGTGCTGGCCCTGGTTCGACAAAAGAATCATGACTCCCACTGCATTACCGTAGGCGCAAGCTTTGGCGGATATCACGCCGTGGATATTGCGCTGCGGCACCCCGACGCTTTCACGGGATTTCTTTCTATGTCAGGCGCGTTTGATGTTTCGACGTTCCTTCGTGGATATTACGACGACGATGTATATTTCCATACGCCGCCGCACTACATTGCGAACATGGGAGACCCATGGTTTCTCGACCGCTATCGCAGGAACACGTATCTGTTGGGAACGGGTAACGATGATCAATGCCTGGGGCAGAATGAGTATCTTGCCGGGCTGTTTCGCGCGAAGGGAATTCCGCACCGGCTCGATGTGTGGGGCGATTGGAATTCGCATGACTGGCCGACGTGGAAGCGCATGATGAATGAGTATTTGTAGCGGCGCAAATTCGCTAGACTACTTGCAATAGGTAGTGGTCGAAAGGGAACGAGTCGTGAAGCGAGTTGGTGTTTTGTTCGGAATGGAAGATACGTTTCCTGGTGCGCTGGTCGAGCGCATCAATGCGATGGGTCACCATGACATCACCGCGGAATTTGTCGAAGTCGGTGGCGTCAAGATGGCGGAGCCATCAGGCTATGCGGTGATCGTTGACCGCATCTCGCACGACATTCCGTTCTATCGCGGTTATCTGAAAAACGCGCGTCTGACCGGCACGGCGGTGATTAACAATCCATTCTGGTGGTCGGCGGACGATAAGTTCTTTAATTACGCACTGGCACATAAGCTGGGTGTAGCGGTGCCGCGAACTGTGCTTTTGCCGCATAAGCGCTTTCCAGAGGGGACGACGGAACGCTCGATGCGCAATCTGCAGTTTCCGCTGGATTGGGACGGCATTTTTGAATATGTCGGGTTCCCGGCGTTCCTGAAGCCTTTCGATGGAGGCGGATGGCGCGATGTCTATCACGTGCACAATCGCGAAGAGTTCTTTTACGCGTACGACCAGTCGCGCGATCTTTGCATGACGCTGCAGGCTGCGGTGAAGTTTAATGAGTACTTCCGTTGCTATGTCGTCGGGCAGGAGAAGGTGCATATCATGCCCTATGATCCGCGGCGTCCGCATCACGAGCGGTACATCCAGGACCCGCCAGCGTATGACCGGAAATTGATTGCACGCGTGGAGAAGGATGCGCTGACGCTGTGTCGGGCGTTGGGCTATGACCTGAACACGGTGGAGTTTGCGGTCGAAGACGGCGTACCATACGCCATCGACTTCATGAATCCGGCGCCGGATGCAGACCTGCATTCGGTAGGGAGAGCGAACTTTGACTGGATTGTGGGCGCCGTGGCTGAGTTGGCTGTGAAGAAAGCGCAACAGAAACCACAGGAAAGCGGTTTCCTGTGGTCAGCGTTTCTGGGTGGGGAGCCGGTCGGCAAGGCCGGGAAGGCGCCCGCAAAGAAAGCCGGGGCGAAAGCGGCAGCGAAGAAGCCGGCCAAGCGGACCAAAAAGACGGAATAAGCCTCAGCAGAAAGCTGGTACACTCAGGCTCCGTTTGCGCGGCTAAGTTGACCAGGAGGCACGATGCGCCCATCGTTTTCCATTGGCATCGAAGAGGAGTACCAGACCGTTAATCCTGAGACGCGCGACCTGTGCTCTCACATCAAGACGGAAATGCTCGCGAAGGGCAAGATGCGGCTTGAGGAGCGCGTCAAGGCTGAAATGCATCAGTCAGTGGTCGAGGTCGGCACGCGCATCTGCAAGACCATCGACCAAGCGCGCGAAGACCTCTACGATCTGCGGCGGCAGATGATCCATCTGGCCGAGGAGCATGGTCTGGTCCTTGTGGCAGGCGCGACGCACCCTTTCGCAGACTGGCGGGCGCAGGATATCTATCCAGATGAACGGTACGCGCGAGTGGTGGAAGACCTGCAGATGGTTGCGCGGTCGAATCTGATATTCGGGCTGCATGTGCATGTGGGCATCGAAGATCGCGAAGCAGCGATACGGCTCATGAATGCGCTGCGATATTTTTTGCCGCACCTGCTGGCCCTTTCTTCCAACTCGCCCTTCTGGCTGGGCAGCAACACCGGCTTGAAAAGCTATCGCGCCAAGGTTTTCGACAAATTCCCGCGGACGAATATCCCTGACAGCTTTTCCAGTTGGAGCGAGTTTGAGAACTTCTGCAATCTGCTGATCAAGACCAACTGCATGGACAATGCGAAGAAGATTTGGTGGGACATTCGGCCGCATCCGTTCTTCAGCACGGTCGAAATCCGCATCTGCGATATTCCGCTGCGTGCTGAGGAAACAATTGCGATTGCGGCGCTGATTCAGGCGACCGCCGCAAAACTGTGGAAGCTCCACAACCAGAACCAGGATTACAGGCAGTATTCGCGCGCGCTTTTGATGGAGAACAAGTGGCGTGCGGTGAGGTATGGAATCAGCGGCAAGCTGATTGATTTCGGCAAAGAGGAAGAAGTGAACGAGGACGACCTGATTCGCGAATACCTCGCGTTTGTCGATGATGTGGTGGACGACCTGGGCAGCCGTGAGGCCGTTTTCAGCGTGAACAAGATTCTGGAGACCGGTTCAGGTGCCGACCGGCAGTTGGCGGTTCACGCGCAGAACGGGGGCGATCTGCGAGCGGTGGTTGATTATATGGCTGAGGAGACGCGGTTTGGCTTGTTCTAAGGCTCGTAGAGTGAGTGGGCCGGTGAATGACAGCCTCTGCGTCGCATTTTTCGTTGGGCCGTTTGTTGCAATTGTGTAAACATATTCCTGATGAGTTCGACGTTGCTTCCCCCACACAATCTGCTTTCAATTACTTATCCGACAGAGTTCAAGCCCGGCGCTCAGACCGCAGTGAAGACCTGTTTGCGCATCGCTCCGAATGAAAAAGTGACGCTTATCACCGACGAAGCGACCATCGAGATCGCTGCGTCATTGGCTGCGCAATTGCAGGCTGTCGGCTGCGAATGGAACGCCTTCGTGCTCGAGGACCTCGCACCGCGGCCGCTGACCGGTATGCCACCGGAAGTACTGGCGGATATGGAGACGAGCCAGGTCTCGATCTTCGCGGTGCTGGTGCAACAGAACGAATTGAAATCGCGCATGCAGATGACGAACGTCGTGAACCGTCGCAAAATGCGTCATGCGCACATGGTCAACATTACGGACGAAGTGATGATTGAAGGAATGCGCGCGGATTTCCTGCACATCGATCGGCTGAGCCAAAAGGTGCTCGATCTGGTTCGTCCAGCGAAGCTGATTCGCGCGACAACGGCGGCGGGAACCGATATCCGCGCGGAACTGAATCCCGAGTACAAGTGGTTCAAGACGAGCGGTATTATCAGCACGGAGAAGTGGGGAAATTTACCGGGTGGGGAAGTGTTCACTGCGCCGGGTGAAGTGAATGGCACATTCGTGGTTGATGGGGTCGTCGGCGATTATCTGTGTCGCCGATATGGCGCGCTTGCCCAGAATCCCCTCACCATCGAGATTGCGAAGAACAGGATTATTTCCTGCGATTCTCAGAACAAGCAGCTCCGGGACGATTTCTGGGAATACACCCATCGCGATGAGAATTCAGATCGCGTGGGCGAGTTTGCCATCGGCACCAATATTGGCGTGACGCGCGTGATCGGAAATATTTTGCAGGATGAGAAATTTCCCGGGATTCACATCGCCTTCGGGGATCCGTATGGGAACCATACGGGCGCGCCGTGGAGTGCAACGACGCATATCGATGTGGTTGGCCTGGGATTCAACATCTGGGTGGATGAACAGCAGATCATGCGTGCAGGCAAGTTCCTAATCGACGCATAATCGGCCCCATTAGCAGATGTTCAGCGAAGGGGCTGTGTCCAACATGTCTCTGCCGCATCCAATGGTGTATGACGACGCAGACCCTTCCCAAGAAAAAACTCGGCAATTCCGACCTCGACATTACACGCATCGGCTTTGGCGCATGGGCCATTGGCGGTGGCGATTGGGAGTTTGCCTGGGGCGCACAGGACGATCAGGACTCCATCGACGCGATCCATCGCGCGCTCGATCTCGGCATGAACTGGATTGATACGGCGCCTGTCTACGGGCTGGGTCATTCGGAAGAGATTGTCGGCAAGGCGTTCCGCAGCTACGGTGGGCCGGAGCCCTACGTATTCAGCAAGAATTCGATGCGGTGGGACATCAAGAACCGGAAGATCTATCGCAGCTTGAAGCCGAAGTCTCTGCGCGAAGAATTGGAGGGAAGTCTCCGGCGTCTCGGGGTCGACGTCATCGATCTTTTGCAGATTCACTGGCCTGATCCTGAGTCGGAGATAGAAGAGGGCTGGCGCACGATGGCCGGGTTTGTGAAAGAAGGCAAGGTCAGATACATCGGGGTATCGAACTTCACCGTGGCGCAGATGGAGCGCATCAGGCCGATCCACCCTATTACCTCGCTGCAGCCTCCATATAACCTGCTGAACCGCAAGATCGAGTCAGAGATTCTGCCCTACTGCGAGAAAAACAACATCGGCGTTCTCGCCTACTCGCCCATGGCGTCGGGGCTGCTGACAGGTGCAATGACGGCAGAGCGGATTACTAATTTGCCTGAGGACGATTGGCGAAAACGGAATCCGAATTTTCAGCCGCCGAAGCTCGAGAAAAACCTGGAGCTTGTCGAGGTGCTGCGCAAGATTGGCGGGAGGCACGGCCGAACTCCGGGTGAGGTCGCCATCGCCTGGACGCTGCGAAAGCCCGCGGTGACGGGGGCGATCGTTGGAGCACGCAGCCCGAAGCAGGTCGAGGGCGTAATCGGCGCGGCGACATTCCAGCTGAGTCCGGACGAGGTGCGCGAGATCGATCAATTCGTATACGAGAATGGAGTCGGACAGGCCTGAAATTCAGAACTGGAGCTACACTTCTTCACCATGGTTCCTGAATTTCGCAACGACTTCAATTCCCGATATACGCCAGAGCGGTATCATGCTTTCCTGGCGCGGTTGAATAACATCACTCGTTCGAATATTGAGTTTCGTGTCGCGGAGACTCCCTGCTTCTTCCCTGAGTCGCTGCTCCAGGAAATGGCGGACGCGGGATCTGAACTGACGCATCAGCTTGTCGATAGCGAAACGTACATGCACCTTTCAGCCGCAGCGGTGCCCGATGCGTACCGAGTGCCCAATGAGTCTGCGCATCCGCACTTCATGACTGTGGATTTCGGTCTGGTGCGCGACGCCAATGACCGCCTGCGGCCGAATTTGGTTGAGCTGCAGGCTTTCCCCTCGATCTATGGCTACCAGGCTGTCGTGTCGCAGGAGTACGCGGCTGAGTTTGATCTCGACCCCAACCTGAGGTGGTTTCTGGGCGGCCACGACGACGAGAGTTACTGGTCCCTGTTGAAGAAGGTGATCGTCGGCAATCACGCCGCGGAAAATGTCGTGCTGGCAGAGATTGATCCGCTGCACCAGAAAACACTGCCCGACTTCCATGTTCACGAAGATCGGCTTGGTATTCGGACAGTGGATATTTCGCAGATGGTGAAGCAGGGAGACAAGCTCCACTATGTGCATGAAGGCAAGCTGATCCCGATCGACCGCATTTACAACCGTGCGATCGTCGACGAAATGGTTCGCAGCAACGTGAAGCTGCCTTTTGACTATCGCGACGATCTGGACGTGGAGTGGGCGGGGCATCCGAACTGGTATTTCCGCATCAGCAAATTTTCCATTCCGCACCTCGATCACCCCAGCGTGCCGCCGGCCGTCTTCCTGGACGATTGGTTTCAAGGCA
>DATMOZ010000241.1:0-7906 GCA_035567995.1 Acidobacteriaceae bacterium | reverse complement strand
CCTGCTGGTGCCAATTCCCGTGACTGCAGTGCTGCGCGTGAATTCTGAGCTGCCTGCGAACCGCCGCTACACGCGGCCATGGACGTCCCGCTTCCTCAGCGATATTTCGCGCGCGCACTATCGCCGCTATCACAGCTATCTTCAGGTGAACTCCGCTGTTCGCACTGTGGCGATCCAGCGCGCGCTATTACGCGTCAACGCAAATGCCGCCCCGGCGGCAGGCGATATCGCATCACCGCACCTGACGGGCCAGGCGGTTGATATCGCAAAACGCGACCTGAGCTCGCAGGAAATTGCCTGGATGCGTCTCTATCTCGCGCCGCTGCAGCGAGCGGGCAAGATCGACGTGGAAGAAGAATTCCAGCAGGCATGCTTCCACATCTCGGTCTATAAGAACTATGTGACGGCAGCGAAATCCGCCGGGACGACAACGCGCACATCGCCGAACCACATCGTTCCTGCGCCAGCGCGTCGCCGCTCCAACAGCGCCGCACTGCTTGCCGCACGCATGCGCTAGCGGCCGGCAATCCACTCCAAAGAATGCGCCGCCGTAAGCGGCGCATTTTTAGCTTCGCAGGCTGCCACGTTGCGCGCTAGAATGCGGCGACCCCCGAGCACCTACTTGCAAGGAGCCACTCATCATGAACGACGTTGCGACTGTTGTGGAAACTGAGTCGCGTGGACTGAGCCAGATCGAGCGCGTTGTCGACACCTTCATCGCGCCTAGCAAAACTTTCAACGACATCCGTCGCGACGCCAGCTGGTGGCTGCCGTTTCTGCTGATTCTCGGGTTTAGCCTAGTCGGCTCCTACATGTTGCAGACGAATATCGGCTTCACGCGCATGGCCGAGCAATCGATGAAAGGCAACGCGCGTTTCGACGGGGCGACGCCCGAGCAACAGGCGGCGCAACTCCAGATGGTCGAGAAGACCATGCCCGTCTTCTCGTACGTGCTCTACCCACTAGTATTCCCGCTGGTAGGAGGCTTCATCGTCGCCGGCCTGTTCCTCGGTATCTTCAACTTCCTGCTGAGCGGGCACGCACGCTTCTGGCAGCTTTTCGCGGTGTATTTCTACGCCTCATTGACGGGGCTGCTCAAGGCGATTGTCTTTATACTCACGGTCAAATTCGGCGATCCGGATAACTTCAATCTCAAGAACCCGGTCGGCACGAACATTGGTTTCTTCCTGCCGTCCGATGCGCCGCACTGGCTTTTAACCTTTTTCACCCAGATCGATATTTTCACTATCTGGTTCCTCGTGCTGCTGGCCATCGGCTGCGCCATCGTTGCGGGCGTGAAGCGCTCGAGCGCGATGATCACGGCCTTCGGAGTCTGGGTAGTCTTCGTACTGATAGTCACGGCTGTAGCCGCCCTCTAACTCGCGCGGTAGAACAGGAAGGGCAGCGGAGATATCTCCCGCTGCCCTTCGATCTTTACAGTAAAACCCAGAAGCCTAGAGAGGCTGAACGTCAGCCGCCTGCCAGCCCTTGGGCCCTTTTACCACGTTGAACTGAACTGTTTGCCCTTCCTGCAGACTCTTGAAGCCATTCGAATTGATGGCTGAGAAATGCACGAAGACATCTTCACCATTCTGGCGCGAGATGAAGCCGTAGCCCTTTGCGTCGTTAAACCACTTCACGGTACCTTGTTCCATTGTTGCGTATGTCCTGAACGTTGAATTGCGTTGAAGTGAATCGGAGACACTGCTGGCAGTTCTTGCGGGTCGGCGATCTCTGCCCTCGCCCGGTTCGGCTCAAGCGCTGGCGGGAAGTATAGCAAGCCTCTGCCCGCGTTCCAACCATCCGCCCAGTCTTAAAAGGCCGCCGCGCCGCTCTCGGCGACTGAGTGATCCTGATCGCCGGAGCCTCCGCTGACGCCGATCGCGCCGACTACCTTGCCATCTTTCTTGAGTGGAATGCCGCCGGCGAAAATCATGACCTTGCCATCATTCGAAGCGTGGATGCCAAAAAACTGGCCGCCGGACTGGCAGTATTGCGCCACGTCCTTCGTCGCGATATCAAACGCTCGTGACGTCCACGCCTTCTTGATCGAAATATCGATGCTGCCGATCCACGCGTTGTCCATGCGCACGTGCGCGACCAGGTTACCGCCGGCATCCGCTACTGCGATGTTCATCGGCTGCTTGATTTCATGTGCCTTCTTTTCGGCGGCAGCAATTATGCGCCGTGCATCTTCGAGTGTGATCACGAGACAACTCCTGAAAGATTTTTGTGTTTTGTTACGACAAACGGCGCGCGTCTACGGCACGGTCGCTGCGCCACCAGCATAATGCTTTGCGTCCGCTCGCGCTGCGGCAACAGGAATCACGGCCCGATCCACCACCGCCGGATCATCGCGCAGGCGGAAATACAGCGTCGACCCGGCCGCTGGATGTGGCACTTTGAGCAGTTGGTCGACAAACCCTTCCGGAACAGAGACTTTGTCGATGAAGTCCGCGTCCGCAGCAACCGAGTCAATTAGAAATAGATTTGTTCCGCTCAGCGTGCAGCCGTCTGTCGCGCTCGCCCCGCACTGCAGCCGTTGCAGAACAGGCACGCGCACCAGCGTAACCAGGGGTTGCCAATCGCCCGCGACTCCATCTGCATTTACCGCACGCACACGAAGCGCACCAAACGCCGACGCGCCAAATGCTTTCTGCGGATCGAGATTCGCGAGCACTGTCTTCTGGTCCTGCAGCAGCAGGCCCCCATCCGCAATCGTCAACGACGTGTGCAGTGAGCCGTCCTCGCTTGCAACTTCAATTCGCTCGTCGCGTGCGAATTTCTCCGGCACTTTAGAGCGCATCGAGAATGAGATCCGCGCATTCTGCGGCATCTCATTTGCATCTGTAATCTGGATTGCCGCAGGCGCGTCCTGCGACTGTTGCACGCTCTTCTGCAGCAACTCAATCTGTGGGCGCACACTTGAGATCACAGTGTGCAGTTCGCTGGTGCGGCCATCTTTCAGCGTTACGTGCGCCGTCTGCTTGCTGCCCGGTTTCAGCACCGCAGTCGCCGCCTCACTGGGTGCTTTCATCTCCAATTCATCGGCGTCATCCGCGCGAGTCAGCGTTCCGCTGGTGAAGTGCACTCCTCCGAGATCGAGACCTGAAACTTCATCAAGCCGTGTGCCGCGTAAGGTGCCGTGTGCATCGCCCGAACTGATGTTGAATTGCTCCAGATGACCGGCCTCGGCGTACGTCTGTAGCGGCACCTCGTCCGGCTTTGCCAGGCCGGCCTGTTTCACCAGCAGCATCAAGGGCCCTGCTTGTGACGATACGAGCGGTACCTGAACTTCAATCTGGTCCGGCTTCGTCTGCTTCCAGGTCAGCGGCTCGTCCTTCCCATCTTTTCGCTCGTGACGAATGCTGATCGCGTCGACGCACGCTGCAGATTGAGATTGCAGGTGCAACTTATCTTCGCGCCCGATGATCAGCGCGCTGCGCTCTTCAGCCGGTACCAACCACTGCGTGGGCTGCGCAGTGCGCAGGTGAAAGACCGGTCCGTTGAAATTCTCAAAGCCCCAGCGCGCATGCAACTGGCCCTTCACTTCCTTCCCAAGCGCGATGTCCTTCAGCGGCTTCGTATCGAGCACGTATCCACCGCGCGCGGGGTCTGCGACAGCGGGCAAATCTACAGATTGGCCCTTCTCTCCGTCGATATGCAGCACAGTTTCGTGCGCAAATTCGGTTGAGAAAACCAGCGGAGCCCCCTCCACCGGCAGCACCAGCGATTCTTTCTGCAGACATTCCACCTGATCGCGCTCCACCGGACGAAGCGGTGGCGGTGTCGTCGCCTTCACGGGCGGCAGCGCGATCACGATGACAGACTTCGGATTATGAAACGATGGCGGATTGTTCAGGCGCACATCGAGCTGATCATTGTGCGGCGAAGTCAGCGCAGGAATGTACTGATATTGGGCCGTGTGCAGGTTATCGAGAATTCGCGCCATGTCGATGATCGCGCCTACATACGCGCTATACAGGCCACCCCCCGCTTGAGGAGAGGAACTGAGTGCTCCGATAAGATCCGCACCCGAGCCATTCAGGGCCGCGCCAACCATCGACTGGCTATGACCGTCATTGAGCACCAGATCATCTGAATGTTGCGTCAGGCACGCCGCCTGCTCATCCACGGGCTTGTCAAAGCAAGTCGGATCGAGTCTGATGGCGAGCGAGCGCGCAGCCAGTTCCGAACGCGCATGCAAATTCTTCGGATCATTCTGCGCTGTATCCCGCACCTCAGACAGATACTTGTCCAGTCGCGAACGGTCCAGGCTTGCCTGGTCCAGATCCTGCGCAGCGCGCACAAAAGCTCCGGGACGGCCGCGCACAGCCGATCGCAGAGTGGTGAAATCTCCGCCCGTCTCAGGCGCGAGAAACACGACCGCTTGGTCCGCACCCTCGGGGACCACTACAAAGATGCCTTCTTCGCGCACCTTCTTCGTCCAGGTTTCCGCCCGTGTGAACCAGTCGTCCGGCGGCGGATTGGTGGACCCGCGCATAAACGCGACGATCAACAGGTAGCGCGCCGCCTGATTCGCCGGCAACGCGGCATGAATCCATAGCCGGTCCCCCGGCAATAAGTTGGGGACCTTCGAAATCGGCAGGGTCTTGCCCGCACGCTGAACCCGCACGTCAACAGGAGGTCCCGCAAGATCGAATGGAGGAGCGCCCGCATGTACGAGAGTGACACCAAGAAACAGGACTACAAACAGGAAAGGCCAACGCCAAAGAGCCATACTCTATCGTATGTAATTTTTGTCGAGTGTGCAGGACGCCGGGTGGTGGTTGAGTTGACCTTGATTCATAAGAAAGCCCGCAAAACCCTGCGTTGCAGGCACAAAAGGGGATAGCGTCTCCCGGGCCTTGCACGGGTCTTAATCTCATGATGGAGGTGCCACGAGCATACTGACCACGAGCATACTGGTGCGAGGCTCGCAACTTAGAGGCCCACAACGGAGAACAGCAAAATGGATGCGCCTGCGGAAATGCGGCAGACAGCCGACCTGCGCGATTATCTGGCCGCCGAGCGAACTCTGCTTGCATGGATTCGCACAGGGTTAGCTTTGATGGGATTCGGCTTCGTTGTAGCCCGGTTTGGGCTCTACCTGCAGCAACTGCAAATTGCCCAGAATGTTCCCGCCGTACAGTCATACGGGCAGTCACTATGGTTCGGAACCGCACTCATCGGGGCTGGAATAGTAGTAAATCTCCTGTCTGGGTGGCACCATGTCCGACTAATCCAGAGCATGGATCGCGGCCAAAGGGTGCGCGCTCACTCTCTAACCCTGGCCGTGAGCACGGCTCTGTTCCTGGCATTGGTCGGACTCGCGATGACAATCTATCTGATTTCAGTCCGCGGTTCCGCGCATTCAATTTCCGAAGACAATTCCCGAAGCAACAAGGAGGCGCCAATGGCAGCGGTCACAGACAACGGCATCATCGCGATTGCCAGCAATCACTCGGTGGACCAGACAGTGGAAAAGCTTAAGGCTATTTTGCAAGCGAAAGGAGTCGCGCTCTTTGCTCTGGTGGACCACAGCGGGGAAGCGGAAAAGGTGGGGTTGAAGATGCCTCCTACCAAGCTCGTCATCTTCGGCAGCCCCAAAGCAGGAACGCCTCTCATGCTGGCAGCTCCCACCATCGCCATCGACTTGCCCCTCAAAATTCTGATCTCGGAAGACGCCAAGGGAAAGGTTTGGGTTTCTTACAATTCACCGGCCTATTTACAGGAGCGGCACCACCTACCTGAAAACCTGCTGCAGAACATAGCCGTCGTTGAAACGCTTGCAGCCAAGGCTGCGGAATAGTAGAGCGTCGCACGACGCTAAATTATTCTGGCTGAATGCCTCTCCTCGAACGAGACTCGCTCGCCGCGCTGACCGCTGCCCTGGATCGACTGGAGGGCGGCTTCGCGCATCTTCCGGTAAACGACGCAACACGACCCACCGACGCGGCGATGCTGCAACGCGTTCTCGCAGAAGTCGCCGACCGTCTGCACGACAACTACCCCTATTTTCATCCTCTATACGCGGGTCAGATGTTGAAGCCGCCGCATCCCGTCGCGCGGGCTGCCTACGCTCTTGCAACGTGGATCAATCCAAACAACCATGCGCGCGACGGTGGCCGCGCGTCGAGCGAAATGGAGATCGAGGCTGTGCGCGAGATCGCGGTGATGTTCGGTTTCGAGCGCGATTTCCTGGGACATCTGACCAGCGGGGGGACCTTCGCGAACCTGGAGGCGTTGTGGGTGTCGGGCCAGCTCGCTCCGGGCAAGACGATTCTCGCCTCTGAGCAGGCGCACTACACCCACGCACGCATCAGCGCGGTGCTAAAACTGCCGTTTGAAACTGTGCCTGTCGACGTCCGCAGCCGCATGGACCTCGCTTCGCTTGAAGCAAGACTTCGTCGCGGCGACATTGCAACAGTCGTAGTAACGCTTGGAACCACGGCCTGCGGCGCTGTCGATCCACTTCACGAGATTCTGCCGCTCGCCCGGCGCTACGGTGCTCGAGTGCATGTGGATTCCGCCTATGGCGGTTACTTCACCCTGGTCACTCATCTCGACGAAGAGGTACGCGATGCTTACGGCGCAATTTCTCAGGCGGACTCCGTCGTCATCGATCCGCACAAGCACGGACTGCAGCCCTATGGATGCGGATGCATTCTCTTCCGCGATGCGTCGGTAGGCCGCTTCTACAAACACGATTCGCCATACACGTATTTCACGTCCGACCAGCTTCACCTGGGCGAGATCAGTCTCGAGTGCTCACGCGCCGGCGCCGCAGCCGTCGCGCTATGGGCGACACAACGCGCGCTTCCGTTGAAACGCGGCGGCGAGTTCGCACAACAACTGCTCGATTGCCGCACCGCCGCGCTAGATTTGCACAGCAAAATTTCCGCAAGTGATCGTTTCGTCGCCCCGTTTGCTCCCCAGCTTGACATCGTTGTCTGGGCGGTGCGCTCAACAGATGTGGTAACCAGTTCACGTCTGGCACAGGAAGTTTTTGAGCGTGCGGCCCAGCGCGACTTGCACCTCGCGCTGGTGGAGCTGCCAGTTAAGTTCTTTCCTTCTGCCACGTTTTCACAAGCGACGGCCGACCGTATTACATGCCTGCGCTCGGTCCTGATGAAACCAGAGCACAACTTATGGATTAATTCCGTATGGAAGCGCCTGTTGGATGCATCCAATATTTGCTAAGAGAATTTCATCGCGTTGCAATTTTAGGTGTGCAGATAGATTGGCGATTCAAACGTTTTCCGCCGCACCAAAGAGGGTTCCTGTTTCGAGTTTTTTCTTGCAATCGATATGGCGATTGATAATCTGTCATACATCCTCCTCTCGATACATGGAACTCGTGCGGTACTTTTCGGCGCAAGCCGTGTCTGTACATGTTGTACGCAACTGCCCTTGTGTTCTCCGGTAACACCGGCGAGATACGGAAACAGGAGTTTTGTCCTACGATGATTTCTCGCTCTCTCGATGCGAATTGTTCGGCCGCCGATACTAAAATTGCGTATTTTTCAATGGAGATCGCGGTCGCTCCACAAATGCCCACATACAGCGGCGGCCTCGGAATGCTCGCTGGCGACACCATGCGTTCGGCGGCTGATCTTGGCTTGCCGCTCGTGGCGGTCACGCTGGTACACCGCAAGGGATACTTTCGCCAACAGATCGGCACCGACGGCTGGCAGCGCGAAGAAAGTGCTGAGTGGCAGCCCGAGACGATGCTCGAACCGCTCGGTCCCATTGCGACCATCAGTGTTCAAGACCGCGAAGTGCGCGTCCGCGCGTGGCGCCACTGCATTGTCGGCATAACAGGACACACCATCCCGGTGCTGTTTCTCGATACTGACGTCGAAGGCAACGACGAGTGGTCGCGCCGCCTTACCGATTGCCTGTA
>DATMOZ010000240.1:0-2838 GCA_035567995.1 Acidobacteriaceae bacterium | reverse complement strand
GGGTAGTTGTGGGGGCTAAAGCCCCTAGTCTTGGGGATGCGTATTGCACGGGCTAAAGCCCGTGCCTTCCACCGGGAGGCGGAGATTCTCAGTCCCACCCTTGCTACGCAAGGATGGGGCACCCAGCCGGGGCTAAAGCCCCTGATTTGTCGGAAGGCGTATTGCACGGGCTAAAGCCCGTGCCTTCCACCGTGAGGCGAGGCGAAGGCCGCGCCTTTTTTCTTTTGGATGAAGCAATGCCCGGAGACGGGCGAAAGGGAAACGATGCAAGCAAATTTTTATGACATTCATGCGGCGGCTGACTTCATGGGGCCGGGTGCAATCGAGGTTCCGCAGTATCAGTCGGAGATTACGGACCTGGTACGGCGCCGTGGCGCATTTGGGCAGCGCATCAAGCAGGTTCCGGCGACGGGACATCCTTCTCGGTTCTTTGAAGAGACGGCCATTCCGGCTGCGAGCGCGGCGACCGGGTTCGTGGATCCGCGCAACATCGTTGCTCCGCTGGTGCAGCCGACTCGGCAGGAACGCAGCGTTCCGCTGAAGGCCCTGGTGGCACAGATCAACTACAACCTGTTCGATATCGAACTGGGCAATCAGCAGAGCCAGTTCGCATATCTGCAGGCGAAGGACCTGACCGACACGATTGACGGCGTTCTGCGCACGCATGACGTTGCATTGTGGAACGGGACGGATACTTCGTTGGCTGCTCCGACGACCGCACAGTATTACGGTGCGGCGGCGCAGATTGCAGCAGGCGGCAACTCGACCACGATAGGAACCACGGCCAGCATCGTGGACGGCTTGAAGACGCAGGTTGCGCAGCTGATGGCGCAGAGCAATTATGGCGTGCGTCCGACGGCGATCTATGCCAATCCCGTGCTGCTCGATCTGATCGACCGTGAGATGAAGCAGGAGTTCAACGTTGTGTTGAGTTCGCGCGAAGTCTCTGCCGGGTTCTCGGTGAAGACGCTCTCGACACAGGCTGGCGATCTGCCGCTGATTCCGGATTGGACGTTGAGCTATACGGGCGTTCCGGGCTCTGGTTCGGCGGTGCTGCCGGCGTACATCGTGACGGAAGACCTGATCGAGTATCACTGGCTGAGTGATCCGAATCCGCGCGTGTTCCAACTCGGTGTTCCGGGGTCGCTCGCTTCGCAGTACGTCGTTGTGAAATTTGGCGGCGTGGTTGTGAAGGGTGCGAGCTATGCGCACGCTCAGGTGCTGGTCGACCGCTAGGCGGATGGGCCGCGATAATCGCGGCCCTTTTTTTGCGGAGGGAAGGCGGGCCTGCGGCAGCGCGGGAGCGCTTCGCGCGACGGGTTGATGTGCGGGCTGAAGCCCGCACCTGCCACAGCGCGGCGGGGTCATGCGCGAGCTAAAAAGCCCGCACCTGCCTCAGGGAAGCGGAGATCTCCAGTCCCACCCTTGCTGCGCAAGGATGGGGCACCCAGTGTTTTCTCGGTGCGATGGTAAGTCAAACGCGAGGTCCTTCGCCTTCGGCTCAGGATGACGATCTTCGGTGGCATGACAGCAAGAATTTAAGGAGATGGCGATGGGGTATTTACAGCCGACGGAATATGAGGCGTTTGGTCTGACGGCGGACACGAGCGATGACTGGGTCACGACTGCCTCAACGCTCATCGATTCGCATTGCAGGCGAAGCAGTTTGAATGCGACGCAATATGTGGAGCGGATGCGGCTGAATGCGAGCAGCCAGACGGTGCGGTTGAGTTATCTGCCGTTGATTGCCGTGGCGCCGGCGACGAATCCGCTGGTGAGCGTGCGGGCGCGTTATGCGAAGCCGCGGCGTGGGGAGATGCTCGACCCGTTTCTCGAGCAGGCGGCGTGGGCCTTTTCGCTGCCGGGGTCGTGGACATCAATCGACGTGAATTCGGTTGACTTCGTGAATGAGACGGGCGAGTTGACCTTTACGCGAAACGTGCTGGGACTGCCTTACAACGAAGTGGAAGTGACATACGTGGCGGGGCTGGCAACGATTCCCGACGCGGTGAAAGTTGCGTGTGCGCAGATCGTGCGGAACGCGCAGGCGACTCCGGCACTGAATGTGCGGATGAACCGCATCGACACGATGCAGGTGCAGTACTTCTCTGACAGCTTGATAGACGCGCAGGTGGCGCAACTGCTGGCGCCGTATCGCGCGGCGCGGCTGGGATGACGGCGATCTGGAACGAGGCGGGGGAGCGATGACGGACGTGAATACGCGAAGTACGACAGCGGCCCTGCGGATGGCAGACGCGCTGCTGCATTCGCTTGGGGGAAGTGCGGTTGCATTGCGATTTCCTATGGCGGCGCAGAGTGGGCAGGACGCGGAGCAACTGGGCCTGTCGGCTCCGGCGTTTGAAGATGTGCCGCTGGGCCCGGCGGTCTTTCGCCGCGTGCGTGCGCAGATTGCGAAGGATGGAATGGCGACCTATGAACTGCTGGTCTCGGCATCTGCGGTGAATGCACAGATGACGACGCTCGGTTTGAGTTCGATCGCGGAGTTGTTCGCGGCCGCGCTGGGGATGGTGGTGCGCGGTTCGCTGCTTTCAGTTGTGGGTGTGACGGCGAGTGAGGCGTTTGGGCAGGCATACATCTATCGCGTGCAACTGGAAGGGCTGCAAGGCGACTTGCTGTGAATGCGGGGAGGATCGATGGAGAACGCGAAGAACAGTTTTTACATTGCGCTGAGGAACCGTCTGGCAGAGGTGAATCCTGCGCGGACGATCTTTCTGCGCGGAGTGAGTCGACCGGGAGTGCTGGTCGAAGAGAACGAGCTGGCGACGACGAAGCCGCCGAACGACATCTATCGGCTGCGGTGGACGAAGCTGAGTGTGA
>DATMOZ010000239.1:0-3770 GCA_035567995.1 Acidobacteriaceae bacterium | reverse complement strand
CGGTGTGTTTAGTCTGCTGTTGTGGCACTGGACTGGTGATTTAAGGCTCTACGCCTGGGTGCAATTCTTTCCGTGCCTCGCGCTGCCACTAATCTTCATTTTGTTCGCGCCAAGATTCAGCGGCACAATTTACTGGCTCATAGCCGCTGCGCTCTATGCACTTGCAAAGCTGTTTGAATTTTATGATAGCACGATCTATTCAGCGGGCACTATTCTGAGCGGGCATACGCTCAAGCACTTCGCTGCTGCTGCCGCCTGCGGCGCGCTGCTGAGATATTTTCAGAAGCGCCAGCCGATCGAGGTCACGAATGCCGAGTAAGCCCCTGGGTTCGATTCCAGCCCCTAGCCGCGCGAGGTGGCAAAACGCACGAGTGGACTCGCTAGAGTCACTACGTGCCTAATAACCTTTGAGGCATCCCGTGAAAGGCACGACGATTTATATAGGCGATCCCGGCAGGAGCTTCCGGTTCATTCAATAGCTGCCATAACGGCGCATTCGGCGAGCGACGCACAGAACTTGCAAAGGAAGCACGATCACGCTTTGGCTCATTTCGCGCACACTTCGCCAGCATCGTCGCCGCATGTGATGTAGCGCTCGATCTGATTGTCCGCACACTAGCTTCGAAACAACACTAGGGGCACGACTCCTGTGCAAGCCTATCATATTGCTGCTGGTGTGCATTATTGAGGCCGTCCTTTATGACCTGCATCAACGGATCAAACTCTTCACCATCGAGGGGATAAAGAATATCCCGCTGTCGATGCGCTGACCGGCGAGTGTCTGAAATCAACTTTCTTTGAGACGGCGAGCAAGCGGTTTGGCATCCCGAAATAACCAGACGAGTCACTAACGAAATGTGGAAAGAAATAGGATAGGGTTTAGGTGTAGAGGTTGCGTCTACGCGAGATTATTGCTGCCTATCAGAAATGCGGAGCGTGCGCTCGCGGTCGCGCGCGAGCAGCAGGCAAAGTCCTGGGAGCTCCGAGGACATAGCGCACGCCCAGTTCCTTGCTGATCTCCTTGCTGTCGATGTTCTTGCCCTTGAAGGTGAAGGCGGTATTACGCCCAATCACGAAACTGTTGCGGATGCGCGACAGGTCGGTCGTGAGGTTCTCGGTGATGCCGTCGGTGAAATAATCCTGGCTTGGATCGCCCGAGAGGTTTGTGAAAGGCAGCACCACGATGGAAAGATGCGCGGCTTCAGCCCGCGCCGCTGGTGCATTCGAGGTGACGGTCACAGGTCGGTTCGCGCCGAGGAAATACCAAGCGCCGCCCGCAATCGCGATGAGTGCGACGATCGCGCCCAGCAGAACGAATATTGAACGCTGCCTTGATGGGGCGGGCTTGGTCGGCTTCGCCTGCGCAGGCCTGCCGACTTCAATCGAATAGACATGGCCTGGCTCGGCGATGTTCTTGAGTTGGATCGCGCCCAGGTCGCTCACGGCGAGATCGAGCCGCGACTTAACTTGCCGATAAGCGTCTTCGGACAGACAAATGGCACCGGGCTTGGCTATGCCTTCTAATCGAGCGGCGATATTGACGCCGTCTCCCATCAGGTCGCCATCGCTCTCCTCAACCACGTCGCCGAGGTGGATGCCGATGCGGAACTCGATGCGCCGCTCGGGCGGCAGGCCAGCGTTGCGTTCGACCATCCCGTTTTGCACCTCGATGGCGCAGCGAACGGCGTCCACGACGCTTCTGAACTCTATGAGAACGCCGTCACCCGTCCGCTTCACTACGCGCCCGTGATGGGCGGCGATGGCGGGATCGATCAGATCGCTTCGGAGCGCCCGCAGGCGGGCAAGCGTCCGCTCCTCGTCGGAACCGACAAGCTTGCTGTATCCGGCTACATCCGCCGCAAGGATGGCTGCGAGCTTACGATTCTCAGCCAAGCTACCCTCCAATCGTGGGGAGAGTAGCACAAACTAAGCGGGCCGCTCACGTCGTCGCGCTGCACTCCTTAAGCGACACTCGCCTTGTCCCGCAGTTTCCCGGCAGGTAGGCTTGCTTGCACTTCTGCGAGATCATACGAGATGTCTGAGTATTCACGTCCGTATGCAATTCACAGCGATGAAGAGTGCGAGCGCCTCGAGTTGCAGGCGCGGCTCGCAAATATCGAGGGGCATCTGCGATATTTGCCTGTATCGCCCGGCGATCGCGTGCTTGATGCAGGTTGCGGATCCGGCTCGATGTCAAGGCTTATCGCTCGTACCTATCCGCAAGCCGATGTGGTCGGCGTTGATCTGAGGGAGCGGTACCTTGATTTTGCGCGAAGCCGTGCAAGCGCGGAAGATATTCGAAACCTTACATTTCGCTCAGCCGACGTATTTGCTCTTCCGTTCGCCGATGCTACTTTTGATGTTGTTTGGACAAAATACCTGCTGCAGTGGTTGAAAGAGCCAAAGCGCGCGCTTAAGGAACTAACGCGCGTAGTTCGCCCTGGGGGACTTATTGTTTCGTGCGACTTCGCTGGCTTCGCAGTTGACCACTTTCCCGTGACGCCCGAATTCGACCGACAGGTTCGCGGAGTGATGACAGCGCTTGTTGATTGTGACATCGGACGAAAAGTAGCGTCCATGATGATTTCGCTCGGTTTGCGAAATGTGACGATTGAAGTTGAGGCTGACAAGATCTTCACGGTGATCGGTTGCATTGACGCCGAAAGACGATGGAATTGGGAAAAGCAGTTTGAAGCGGCACGGCCGCACCTCATTCAGATCATCGGGTCCGAGGCCGGCGCGGATCAGTTTGTCAAAACTTTTTTGAGAAACTACGACGATCCAGCGACATGCAGTATCACGACGTTACACTTTACGCAGGGCCGCACAATGTGAATTTGCATCCATGGCTAATCGGGCGGCGCGCGCCATTCGGCGGCTCCGGCGCGAGCAGGACCCCAGGTCTCCCTTCGTGTTCACGTCGGAGCGTGGCACGCCTTTCAGCAATGCCGGGTTCGCCCGGATGATCGAGCGGGCAGAAAAGATGGCCAAGCTGCCATTCAAACCGCACCCCCACATGCTGAGGCATTCTTGCGGTTTCGCTCTGGCGAACAGAGGGCATGATACGCGGGCGCTGCAAGCCTACCTCGGCCATCGCAATATACAGCACACGGTGCGCTATACCGAATTATCGCCGACGCGCTTCAAGAATTTCTGGCGAGAGTGATACTCATCTTCGGGGTGGGATCGGAGCGAAAGGAGTGCTGATGAATAGGGCAAAGCAGTTCAGGCTACTTACCATCGGCCTCCTGCTGGCTCTCCTGTGGTTGCCGGAGGAAGCGAGCGCTGCGCAGTGCGGCAGCACTGCGGCTGGTTTCGAGGCGTGGAAGAGGCAATTCGCTGGGGAAGCGCAGGCGAGAGGCGTTAGCGCCTCCACCATCGCAGCACTCATGGCGACCAACTATTCGACTGCGACTATCGCGGCTGACCGTGGTCAGAGAAGCTTTAGTCTGTCGCTTAGTCAATTTCTCGCAAAGCGCGGCGGCTCCACCATCGTCGCGCGCGGGCGAGCGCTCAAGCAATCCAATGCAGCGCTCTTCACGTCAATTCAGCAACGTTTCGGCGTGCCGCCGGGACCGCTCCTGGCCATCTGGGGAATGGAGACGGGTTTCGGAAGTTCGCGCGGTAACCAGAACGTCCTGTCGGCGGTCGCGACTCTCGCCTATGACTGCCGTCGCACGGCCTATTTCACTGACCAGCTCTATGCAGCTCTGACGCTGGTGGAGCGCGGTATCTTTTCCGCAGGCACGCGCGGCTCCATGCATGGTGAG
>DATMOZ010000238.1:0-5197 GCA_035567995.1 Acidobacteriaceae bacterium | reverse complement strand
GTATGAGTACGGCGGTGGCGTGAACAACGTGTCGCTGGTGGATTCCATCCTAAGTACGAAGGTATGTAATCAAAGCGAGTAAGCAATTGCCAGGAGTGTCTGCGAGGTGAATCGAGAGTTTTACTGCGGTTGGTGCCGTCGCGTAATGGCAGTGTCCATTGTGGTCGCTGCGACGACTGCTTTTGCGCAGGATGCGCCATCTACCGCTAGCCCGCTTCCCTTTCCGGCGGAAACGCAACAGCAATTGCCGGCGACGAGCGCGCAACCTGACACAGCGCATCACCCGCGGGTATTCAGTTCGACCGATGCTGCGCCGGCGACGAGCGTCACA
This sequence comes from Acidobacteriaceae bacterium, assembly GCA_035567995.1. Classification (GTDB taxonomy): domain Bacteria; phylum Acidobacteriota; class Terriglobia; order Terriglobales; family Acidobacteriaceae; genus JBBPYY01. Next base: position 4,866 of record DATMOZ010000238.1, on the reverse strand, counting down.
CCTTCAGTGCAGGTGATTACCGGGGCGACGCCGGCGGGTAATGTGGCAACGCAGAAGCGGAAGTCGTCATACGAAGTAACCGTCGGCACGACGGATTGGATCGATACGGGTATTCCGCTGAATGCGGGCGATACGCTGCACGAATCTGCCACCGGGACGCTGACGTTCGCAGACGGGCACACGGCGCAGGCCGACGGCGGAAAGGCCCTGTGGCGCGATCTGCTGAGGGAGTATCCATTGCCGACGGCTCCGGCAGGGGCGCTGATTGGTCGCGTTGGAAGCAGCGAAGCCAGCGTGCCGTTTCTGCTGGGCGCGAACGGGAAGGCTACCGCGGCGACCAGCGGGGATCTATTTCTGCGCGCGAATGTCAGCAAAGATCTGGGCGCTGACGGCGAGTACAAGGTCAAGATTACGTTCTTGAAGCCGGAGGCTTCTTCTGGTTCGAGCAGAAGTGCGGCGGCGAGTGAGCCGGTGGCGGCTCTACAGACGACGATTACGCCGGCGCTGTTCGCGAACATTCCGCGGCGCGTTCAGGACGAAAAGGGTTCGCCTGGCGATATGGTGAACTTTGCTGTGATCGGCACGCCGGAGGCACTGAAGCGAGCGTTTACCGCGGCGGGCTGGGTTCCGGTGGACAAGTCAGTTGAGGACGCTGTTGTGCACGGCCTCGAAGCGACGCTGGAACACAAGGCCTATGTGGAGTTGCCGATGAGCACGCTCTACTTGTTTGGCCGGCCACAGGATTTTTCGTATTCGCGTGCAGCGCCGCTGGAGGTTGCGGCGGTGCGGCACCATTTGCGGGTGTGGGATTCAGGACAGAAGATCAACGGACGCACGCTGTGGGTTGGAGGAGCGACACACGACAACGGATTTGAGAAGGACGAGCGCAATGGGAATGTCACGCACCACATTGATCCGAATGTGGATGAGGAGCGGGATTTTCTGCTCGCGAGTTTTCAGCAGGCCGGGACGACGAGTGTGGCGGCATATGTGCTGCCCGCGAATCCGGTGCAGAGTGCGCGGACAGCGACGGGCGGGAGTTTTCATACGGATGGACGGATTGTTGTGATGGAGTTGAAGTAGGTTTACGTGGCTGGCTTTGTTGTTGGGTTGGCGAACGGATTTCAAGAGCCTCAGGATGACAAGCGCTTTTTTGGGCATGTACGGTGACGAGGAAATCCCCAAAAACTAATCCAAGTCCTTCCCTTCGACTGCGTCTCAGGATGATGAGGCGCTCGTGATGACGCGGTAACCCCAGGGCGGGAGATCGAGCGGTAGGTAGATTTCCAGGGGAGCGGCGCGGTCGGTTTTGGCGCTTGAAATTTGGGTGGTGAGCTTCGCCGTGGGTAGAGTGGATGGTGGCAGCTTTGCTTTGCCGCTTGATGGATGCGGGCTGTAATTGACGGCAATGATCGAGAGCGTTCCCTGCTTGTTTTGCCATGCGAAGCAGATGAGCGGAGACTCCACGTCGAGGAGCCTCCATTCGGACTGATAGATCTCGCCACGGAGTAGTTGCAGGAGTCCGTCGTAGAACTCTTTCAGGTTCTCGTCAGGGGGCCCGCAGAATCTGCGGCGCAAATGGGGGGACGGTTTGTGTTGGCATCCCTGAAGCTGGCCGTCGTGAAAGAAGCGCATGCCCGGCACGAAGTAAGTGATCATGGCAGCGGCCTTGTATTTATCGGGATCGAAGACCTGCGCGGCGCGCGGCTCATCGTGGTTCTCAAGAAAGCGGACTGACTTGCGTTGATAGTCGGGCGAAGCGGTCAGGTGGCCCCTGACACTTGCGGCATCGCCGTGGCGCAGTCGATCGTAAAGTTCCTTGTCGTAGGTGTAGTCGAAGCCGAGCTGCTGCAGTCGCCACTCGAGGCCCCAGTAGACCTCGGCCATGAGCACGAAATCATTTGACACGGCCTTCGCGGCGGCAATCGCGCGCGGCCAGAAATCTTCTATATCGATGTTCCACGTGCGGCGGAAGACGTCAGGCAGTTCGAGCATCGCCATGTCGCAGCGCACTCCATCACACATGGTCGCGATGTGTTGCAGTTCTGCGATCATCGCGCGTTGCAAGTCGGGATTGCCGTAGTTGAGCTGCAGCGTGTCGGGCCAGCCGGGGAAATTCGGATCGCGCCCGTGGGCAAGCGTCATCGGACCGCGATCGGTGTCGACGCGGATGTAGTTGCCTGCGTCGGCTTCGGATTCACTTGCCGACATGTAGTATTCGGGGTGATTGCGCGCCCACGGATGATCGATTGCGGTATGGTTGGGAACGAAGTCGAGCATGAGCCGCATGCCACGTGCGAGCAGTCGCTGTCGAAGGCGAGCGAGCGCTTCAGCGCCGCCGTAGTCTTTGTGAATCTGGTAACCGCGGATGGCGAAGATGGATCCTGCGATGTCCTCGGGTTGCAGGTCTGGAATGGCTTCCACGAAAGACTGCTGCCATGCCTCCATCGATCGCGAAACGCCGACGCCGGCGTCGCCTGTCTGCCAGATGCCGAGCGGCCAGATCCAGTCGAAGCCGAGAGCTGCGAGGTGGTCCAGATCTGCGTCGGAGATGTCATCGAGGGTTGCTGGGCGTCCGATTTTTTCAGTGACGCGATAGAGCCAGTCGCGGGCGTCAACTTGATAAAGAGCGGGATTTGCTTTCATCTGTGGGGATGATACGACTAACAGCGTTTGACAGTTGAGATTTTCAGTTCGGAGGAATCGGCGGGGCGGCACACGAAGCTGGAACGATGACGATAAACTGAAAGGTTGCGAGGATTGCATCTGCGAGCTTTAGCCTTGGGGGAATGGTTCGGCGGTCTCATCAATGAGAATGCAGCCGATCCACGGGTGGGTGCGGCGATCAGCGTCCCGCGCCTGCACTGGGTGGTGCGTGGTTCTTATTCGAGGTTCTATCAACCGCCGCCGCTGGATACCTTGTCGGGACCGCTGCTGGAGTTTGCGGCTGAGCAGGGGGTAGCTTTTCTGCCGCTTCACGGAGAGCGCGACCAGCAGTATGAAGTTGGCCTCACAATTCCGTTCAAGGGATGGACGGGCGATTTCGCGTATTTCCGAACTGGGGCCAAGAATTACTTTGATCACGACGTCATCGGGAATTCGAATATTTTCTTTCCGCTGACGATTCAGTCGGCACGCATCACCGGCTGGGAAGCGAATGTTCGCTCGCCGCTGGTGCTGGATCGCTACCACGCTCACCTTGTGTATTCGAACCAACAGGCGGAAGGGTTTGGGCCGGTCACAGGGGGCTTGACGGACTTCAGTCCACCGCCGGTGGGCGGGTTCTATCTCGACCATGACCAGAGAAACACGTTGGCGACCGGGTTCGACGCTACTCTGCCGTGGCATGCGTATGGTGCATTCGATTTCAATTATGGGTCGGGATTTTTGAGTGCGGATGGGCCGGCGCATCTGCCGAGCCACCGGACGTTTGATTTGTCGCTCGGCAAAAATTTCGGGGAGAATTTCAGCATGCGGGCGGAAGCGACGAACATTACGAACAAGCGGTATCAGCTTGATCAGAGCAACACGTTCGGCGGCTCGCATTACGCTGATCCGCGAATGGTCGCGGTGCAGGTTCGATATCGGTTCCGGTATTGAGACCTCAGGGGCTAAAGCCCCTTTTTCTCTCGCTTGACGAAATGCGCGGGCTGAACCCCGCGCCTGCCTCAGATATGCGCTGTTATACGCAGTGGCACACCTGCCATAACGTGGTTGCGCGGCCGACGGGGGCTGATGGTTTAGCAATCGTGTGCAAAAGATTGCAATTACGCCTGTGTATGGATTGAAATAGATTGCCGCGGGCCGTAGGTGCAGGCGTATCGTAGGGCGACAGTCGGGGTCCCTGTCTGCCTGCCCCAGATGAGGATGAGTCTTTCCTGGTCGACCTTTGTGAGTCCATAAACAGTTTCGCCACCGATTGGCCCTTCTTCTGGAATGGGAACTGATGTGGTTTGTGCGCTGCATTTTGGGCAGTGGACAGGAAAGTCTCCCGCGCGAAGTTGTTCGGTCGGCCGGACTTTTGGAAAGACGAGGCCGTGCTCAGGGCAGGTTGCCGCGCCTTCGCTGTAGACGGCTTGCGAAGATGCGACGACGACCTTCTGGATCGGCAGTTTTTCGTCGCGGATGACTTCGAGCATCTGGACGGTGCCGAAGCTGTTGACGTGAACGTACTTTGCGATTTCGGGCATGTAACCACCGTACGCGGCCTGATGAAAGACAACGTCGATGTTCTGCAGCGCGGCTGTTATGCTCGCGCGGTCCTGGATATTTCCTTGAATGAACTCAGCAGCGTCTGGTAGCCACGCCGGCTGTCCGTTGTGATGTGTTTGGGGGTCAAGGTTGTCGAGGATGCGAGCCTGCCATGCTTCTTGAGAAGAAGGTCGACGAGATGCGAACCAATCAGCCCTGCTCCGCCTGTCACCACAGGGCACGCTTAACGCCGCTCCGCATAAAGATACTTTCGTCTCCGATCGCTTCCTGTTGTGCGCTTCCGACTAATACGCCGGTGGAGCGCCTAGTACGCCGGTCGCGCGCGGCGGGATGCGGTTGCCGCACCAGAAGTGTTGGGAGTGCGCGTCTGCCATGAGGTTGACGCATTTGGAAGCGAACGTGCTGAGACCCGAGCGCTATGTCCCGGTGTGGCGCGCGTTGCGGAGGTGCAAATGTTTGCACAACTTATTGACTCTGCGAGGCTTAGCCGTTTTGGGAATTGTCAGTTTCTTCGAATTTCAAGTTAGTGTTCACGTTGTGCACACGGTCCCCAAGGAGTGGGTCATGAACTTTGCCTCAAACGTTTTTCGTCGGTCCGTAGCGTTCGGCCTGATAGGTTTTATGCTCTGCGTCGCGGCTTCTGCCCAGGTCAGC
>DATMOZ010000237.1:0-14630 GCA_035567995.1 Acidobacteriaceae bacterium | reverse complement strand
GGTTATTACTCGGCATATGTGTTCATCGTCTGGCGGGCGATTCACGGTGCGTACGACATCGGCACGTTCACGCTCGCGACAACTTCAATCGTGCAGGCAAGTTCAAACCTGCAACAGGTTTTCTCGACCGCTTCTGGCGTTGCGGACCAGGCTTTATTCCTGACAGACCTTGTCGCTTTCTTCGACATGGAACCGCTTGTGCACTCGCGTCCGAATGCGCTCCCAGCACCCCGTCCGATACAGCGCGGATTTCAGTTCGAGAATGTCTCATTCGCTTACCCAGGCACCACGCGAAAGGTACTCACCGATTTCAATTTCACGTTGAGCCGCGGCGAGCGCATCGCGTTAATTGGCGAAAACGGACAAGGTAAGACGACCGTCGTCAAGCTGATCACGCGCCTTTATGACCCGACAGAAGGCCGCATACTGCTTGACGGAATCGACCTGCGCGACTACCAGCTCGAAGACCTGCATCGCGAGATCGGTGTGATCTTCCAGGACTTCATGCGGTATGAGATGACGGCGCGCGACAACATCGCCGTTGGGCGAATCCAAGAAGAAGCCGATATAGGTATGATTCAGAGCGCGGCGCATAAGAGTCTGGCGTCTGACGTGATTGCTAAACTTTCTGAGGGTTACGATCAGATGCTTGGACGCCGGTTCGAAACCGGTGTTGAACTCTCTGGCGGTGAGTGGCAAAAGATTGCCCTGGCGCGCGCTTACATGCGCGATGCCCAACTGCTCATTCTCGACGAGCCGACTGCAGCATTGGACGCGCGGAGTGAGCTTGAGGTTTTCGAGCGATTTGCGGAACTGACAAAAGGCAAGATGGCATTGCTCATCTCGCATCGTTTCTCTACCGTGCGCATGGCCGACAGAATTGTGGTGCTCTCTGGCGGCCGACTTACCGAGGAGGGCACGCACCAACAACTCATGAGCCGTGGCGGACTCTATGCAGAGATGTTCGAAATGCAGGCGGCAAGCTACCGCTGAGACTTGAAGATGGAACAAACCATTTCTACCGGGGCGGTCGATTTACAGCTAGTGCGCCAGCGTGCGGCAGCGTTCGCGGCGTCCGCTCCAGTACTTCGCCGGCCTGAGCACGCCACCGGCCTGCCGTCACTCATTCGCGCCGCTGAGGACCTGCTCGCACGCATACTTGCGCGCTGCAAGGTTGTGGATGCGACCGAGGCGACATCGCCCACTACCCGAGAACTGCTCGAGAACTCTCGTCTTTTCGACTCAGCGCTCGCCGATGTTCGAGGAGCATTGAATCTACTGTCTGAGCAACCGCACGTGCTCTCCACGGGCCCTGCCGAACGCTCGCTGCCGCGAGGTTCGTCTTTTGAGACTCCTCATGTAGTTGCGCTGAGCTCCGATTATCTTGGAGCGGTTGAACTCGGGTGGTCCCAGCAGACATTGAAAGCGTATATCGCGGAGATTCAGGCCGCGGAGCCGTTGCACTTGCAGGAAGTACTCCTCCTTCCTCCTGCCCTCAAGTTCGCACTCGTACAGAAGTTGCTCGACGTCGCTGCGCGTTCGTTGAGAACGGATGCCACGGCCACCGCCGGCGATGCAGAGCTTATTGCTCGCGGAATTCGCAGCCTTCGAGAGATGAGTCAATTGGAGTGGCGGGCGCTGCTCGAAGGCATGATTGCGTTCGACGGGCTGCTGCGTCAGGACCCTGCCGGCGTGTATGAACGGATGGACGAAGAGTCGCGCAACGCGTACCGGCTGCGTGTTGCGTTGATCGCGAGTCGTTCCGACATGAGTGAAATGCGGGTGGCTGCAACCGCGCTGGAACTCGCGCGCGAGGCCACGGGGCGCGCGTACGTCAACCCGCGGCTTGCGGCGCGCGAATCGCACATCGGTTACTACCTTGTTGCAGAAGGATTTGAACTGCTGTCGACGCGCGCGGGCTATCATCCGACTTCTCTTGAACGATTGCGTACCTTCGTGCGGCGCCATGCTGACACGCTATACATCGGCGGCATCGAAGTGATGACTGCACTGCTGATCGCAGCGGTGGTATTGCCCCTGCTTCCGCATCAGTTCGAAATGCTGAGCGTGCTTTTCGCGGTCTTTCTCGCATTAATTCCGGCAAGCCAAGGCGCTGTAGATCTCCTCAACAAGATAATGACGGCGTTGCTCGACGCGCGCGCTTTGCCGAAGCTCGATTTTCGCGAGGGCGTGCCCTTGGAAGCTTCAACATTGGTTGCCGTGCCAACGCTGCTCCTGAACGAGAAACAGGTCGGCGATCTGTTCGACACACTGGAAGCTCGCTATCTGACCAATGTTGACCCAAATATCCACTTCGCGTTGCTCACCGATCTCCCAGATTCAACCTCGCGACCAAATATGAATGACCTGGACCCGCTGGTTGAACTCGCCATGAAGCGAACCGAAAACCTGAACAAGAAATACGTCGGTGCCGGGGGCGGATCGTTCTTGCTGCTGCATCGCCGGCGCGTCTTCAATCCGAAGCAGGGCGTCTGGATGGGTTGGGAGCGAAAGCGTGGCAAGCTGCTCGACCTGAATCAGCTGTTAGCGGGACGCTATGACGGTTTTCCTGTGAAGGTCGGCGACCTTAAGGCTCTTGCCAGGGTGAAATTTGTGATCACGCTGGATTCTGACACGCAGTTGCCACGGGACACCGCACACCGTCTCATCGGGACCATGGTGCACCCACTCAACCGCGCCATCATCGATTCTGCGTCGCGCATCGTTACAAAGGGATACGGCATTCTCCAACCGCGTGTCGGCATCAGTGTGCGATCTGCAAGTGCTTCAAGGTTCGCCGCAATCTACTCCGGTGAGACGGGATATGACATTTACACTCGCGCGGTCTCCGATGTGTATCAAGACCTGTATGGCGAAGGCATTTTCACCGGCAAAGGCATCTACGAAGCCGGCGTTTTGCAAGAGGTTCTTGATCGCCGCTTTCCTCGCAATGCACTGCTGAGCCATGACCTTGTCGAAGGCGCCTACGTGCGCGCCGGTCTGGTCACTGACGTTGAGGTAATTGACGATTATCCGTCGCACTACAGCGCTCACATCCGGCGAAATCACCGCTGGGTGCGCGGAGATTGGCAGATCATGCGTTGGCTGCTGCCCCGCGTGCCCGATGAACAAGGACAGCGTGTCCATAACCCGATCAGCACTATCTCCGCCTGGAAGATTTTCGACAATATGCGGCGCAGTCTGGTCGAGCCGCTAACTTTCCTGCTGTTCGTCTGTGGCTGGTTGTTCCTCCCCGGAAGCCCACTCTACTGGACCATCGCAACACTCATTTTCCTGACTCTTCCGGTCCTTACAGAATTCCTGTTCGCCATCGCGCGAATGTTGCTCGACGGAAATCTCGCTGCATTCCCAGATGCAGTCAGGACCCTTGTATCGGGCCTGGGGTTCACGCTGCTCAATGTCATCTTTCTGCCACATCACGCTATCCTGCAAATCGACGCGGTGGTTCGCTCATTGGTCCGCAGCTTGATCACAGGGCGCCGGCTGCTCGAGTGGGAAACCGCAGCAGAATCAGAGTCGAGCAATCAACAGTCTGCTGCGGATCGCTACCTGGGGTGGATGCCCGTCCTCGCAGGTGCCATCGGGGCTCTCCTCTTCTACGTCCATCCACCGCGCCTCATTCCCGCCGCGCCGATACTCGCGCTCTGGGCCATCTCTCCGTTGGTCACGCGGTGGCTCAATGGACGCAAATACGCCGAGCCGCGGCCGTTGAGCAAGCGAGAGAACGCATTTCTACGCGAGACTGCACTTCGTACGTGGCGATACTTCGAAGAATTCGGCGGCCAAAGCAATCACTACTTGATTGCGGATCATGTGGAGGAAGACCAGCTCTATCAGGATCGAAAGATTTCTCCAACGAATCTGGGCCTCCTGCTCAACGCGCGTCAGGCAGCGCTGGAGCTTGGATATCTAACGTTGCCGGAATTTGCCGCGCTCACCGAGGGATCACTCGCAACGTACGGTACGCTCAAGCGGCATCGCGGACATCCACTGAATTGGTACGACATCGAAACTCTCGAGCCATTGCGTCCGCAAATTGTCTCTGCCGTTGACAGTGGTAATCTCGCCGCCTCGCTTTACTCCCTTCACGGCGGAACGCTCGAACTGCTCTCGCGACCGTTGCTTAGCGATGCGCTGATAGAAGGGATCAGCGACTGCCAACAGCAAATCACGCGGAAACCATCGGCTCATAGAAGTAGCAATCCTAGCTGGCGGGAGAAGGTCGAATGGATTCTATCCTGCGAACAGGAAATAGCAGGTGGTTCCAATGACACATGGTCACAACAGGAACTTGCGCGCCGCGTGAGGGCAGCTGCGGCCTTTCTGCGAGATTGCGTGCCCTGGCTACTGCCCGAGAACGCATCTTTGCTCAATCAGTCTGAAACTTTGCAAGTGCCAACTCTGGCTGACGCTCCGGCCTTCGCCCGCAAGCTCGCGAACAGGGTCCAGCAGAGCGGCGAAGCAGCCGTGACGCTGCGGCAAGAGTTGTTCGCTGCTGCTGATCGCCTGGATTCGCTGGTCGCGCGCGTGCGTTCTATATCCGATGAAGCACAACGTTATGCCGATGAGATGGACTTCTCATTTCTCATTGTTCCTTCAAGAAAATTGCTCTCCATCGGTTACGAAGTCGAGACGGGAAAGCTATACGACGCTTGCTATGACCTGCTCGCATCGGAGGCGCGCACGGCAGTCTACATCGCGGTTTCAAAAAACGACATCCCGCAGGAGTCGTGGTTCAAACTTGACCGCACACATGCGCTTGTCGAGGGACAGCCGGTACTGCTTTCCTGGACTGGCACTATGTTCGAATACCTGATGCCGGCGCTGTGGATGCGCAGCTATCCAAACGCGCTGATCTCGCGTTCTCTGCAGGCAGTTCCACACATTCAGCGCGCGTATGTCAAAGGGATTCCGTGGGGCATTTCTGAATCAGCATTTGCCCAACGCGACACGAGCGGCCGTTACGGCTATAAGGCATGGGGCATTCCTGCGCTTGCTTTGAAATATGAGGCGGAGGATGGGCCGGTTATCTCACCCTATTCCACCTTTCTCGCTCTCAATCTCGATCAAGAACATGCCCTGCGCAACATTCAGCGCATGCGCTCTGCCGCGTGGTTCGCTGAATACGGTTTCTATGAGGCCGCCGACTACATTCACTCGCGCCGCGGCTCACGCCGCACTCCGGAGATTGTTCGCTCGTGGATGGCGCACCATCAAGGCATGATCCTGCTGAGCATTACCAACCGGCTCACGGACCAAGCGTTCCAGCGCTGGTTTCATCTCAACGCTCGACTGCGCGCGACGGAGTTGCTGCTTCATGAAAAACCCGTTCAGGCGAAGTCCCTCGCTGGGGTTAAGGAGCGAAAAACCAAAGGGACGAAACCGCCAACGCAGGATCGTGGCAAGAAAGAGCCGCAGTCGCACACATGACGCCGGATGTTTCCAATTACCGAATCGGCATCTTGGTTCCGTGCGACGGCACCGCTTCAACCTCTATGCGCGTACCGCGAGCGAAGGCAACATCTTTTCCCCGGGCGATGTAATAGCGGTAGAACGACACGGCAAGCGCGTACATACCGAACCCGGTAGCCACATTTGCCGAGCCGGATGCCGAGCCTGCGATTCGGCCGACCAGGCCGAAGCCGTTTGAAGAAACGGCATTCTTGGCAAACTGCTGGTCTCCATCGCCCTCGTCGAGGGCCCGCGTTCCGAGGAAGCCCAGGATCAACGGATCCATCAGACGGTTCCGTTGCGCAGCTTTGAAGCCGCCTTCTGAATCAAGTTCCAGAGATGCACTCTTGTCCGTTATCGCTGCGGTCGCGGTGCCCTGGATCCCTTCCTGACCCTCAGGCTTATTCAACTCACGGAAGACGAACCGCAGTTTTCCGTCGCGGCCGAAGCGCTTCGCGGGCTTTGCCTCGGTCACCTGGCCGATGAGAACAGCGCCGACAGGCACTTCTACCGAGTGATCGGCTGCGTATAGCGGTTGGGTGACGACGGCTTCAAAACGCTCGCCGATATTCGAGCTTGCGGAATTCAGCGACTTTGCAAGATACGCATGCAGGCGAAGCATGTCGGGATCAGTCTGCGTGTCTGCCGTTTTGCTCGATTGCCAACTCGGATCAGCAGCGACCTCAAGCGGAGCAGCGAGGTCGAACGTCCACTGCGTGTCGCGCCTGATTCTCTGCGGGTGATATGGAAGCTGACCATAGACGTAGTCAGTCAAGCGTTCCGTCTTGCCAGGAGCTGTGATTGTTTCCTTCGTCTGCTTGAGTTGGAGCATACCCTGGTTCCAAAGCTGCCTGGCGAGCGATTGACTCTTTGCCGACACGCTCAGAATCTTGACCTGGGGAGCGCCCTGAGTCGCGGGTTCGGCATCGATGGCGATCGTCCGGTTGTCCGGCAGTGTCAGCGATGTGAACTGAATAACTGGGGTATGAAGTGGCGTGAAGTCTCCGTCAAATCGCGCCGACTTGCGCGCTTTCCCGTCCGGCGTCAGCGCGCTGACGGTGCCGTTGACCTTGGTTCCAACTGGAATGACGATCTCAGTTGAGACATAGATCGGGTCGACTGTGTGCGCTTCAATCTTTTGACCAACACTCATCGCCGTGCGCTGGTCGATCTGCACGTGAATCGGCGTACCCGGCGGAATTGACGAGGCGAGAAGGGATGCCGACGCGAAGACCGTGAGGAAACCTGCTGCTCGAAAGATCAACTGAACCTGCACTACTTCTCCTCGGGGGGAAACTGGCTTTAGACATGCCGTTCCCTTATTAGACCGAAAATACGCTCATTAAGACCCCCGCCGAATGCTTTTTTAACGGGACGTTAAGCTGCGCGACCGGATTTCGACGAAATCCGCCACGCGTGGGTCAGACCCCCACCTCCCCCTGAAAAGTCCTAAAGTATTCGAAAGAGAGACTTTAAGTCCGGACTTCCGGTTAACCTAGTCCGACGCCAATGCCCCGGGCGATGCGGAGTGCCGGGCTTCCGGAAGGCCGGTATTGTCAAGATAGGAGTATGAAGCAAAAGAAATGACGGCACAGTTCACGCAATCATGGTCGGCGGAAATCCTGCGGCATCCTCCGCTGATCGCGCCGGCTGGGCGGTACGTCTATCCGCAGGCGCTGGCTGAAGACGAAGGCGCCCGCGAGGATGCAGCCGCCGGCGCACTGGAAGTGATGGTCAAGCCGGCGGGAGGCGCGCCGTTTCTTGCGACGTTTGCCCGCGGATTCGCTGAGCCGGCGCTGCCCCACGGCATCTGGCCATGCCCCCACGCGGACTGGCTCTGCGCCGCCGCCGGTGGATATGTCTACATGATCGATACAAAAAAGCCGCAAGACTGGAAGCAGATTGCGTATCGCCCGGTGGTTGACGTCCGCGCCGTCCCATCACAACACGTCCTGCTGTTCACAGGGTTTCAGTCAATCCTCGCCTGGCGGCAAGACGGCATTGCCTGGGAGTCAGAGAAGTTGAGTGATGAGGGTGTGCGCATCACAGAGGTGCGCGGCGAACAGCTTCACGGCTTCGGATGGAATATGCGGAGCGATAAGGAAACCGCCTTCGCGCTCGATCTGCGCAACGGGCGCACTATCGGCGCCTCAGTCTGAATCACCCTGCATTGTGTAGAAGCTCAAGGCAGCATCACCCTGCCGCAGTAAGCGATAGCGGACTAACGCTTCGACGCTCTCCGGAGGCGACTGCTTGCGGGAGTGCTCTGCGATGACGACCGCTCCATCTGCAAGCACTGGCAGTGTTGCGAGCAAGACAAGTGTTCCTGATAGCTCGTCCATCGCTTCATAGGGCGGGTCGAGAAAGACAAGGTCGAGCTTCGTTCCGGCCTCGGCCATCGCACGCAAGGCTACTTCAACTCCACGCATATGTACCGTGTGGTCAACACCTTCCTTCAATCCAAGCGAGCCGGCATTTTCGCGCAGAGCGATGAGCGGGGGCTTCGCATTCTCCGCGAAGTGAACATGCTTTGCGTCGCGACTGAGCGCCTCGAGTCCGACCGCGCCGGAACCGGCATAGAGGTCGGCGAACACTGCCCCACCGATGCGAGGCTGCAGGACATTGAAGAGTGTTTCGCGCAGACGATCGCTGGTGGGTCTGGTTTTCAGACCATCTGGCGCGATCAGTTTGCGCGAGCGAAATTGACCGGCAATGATGCGCACGCGTTCCATCTTAATTGCCGGTACCTTTGGCGAGCATCGACCCTCTACAATAAGGAACAGGCGGACGAAGCAATGCGCGGATGGTCATTTCCACTGGTACGGATCATGGGGCTCGAGCTCCGCATCCACATGTTCTTCGTCTTGCTGCTCGGGTTCTGCATCGTGTTCGCAAATGTCGCGGGCATCTCGATCACCCGCGCTGTGGTTCTCTGGCTGCTGGTTCTGCTGGCTGTCCTGGTGCGCGAAACGGCGCGCATCATTGCCGCGATTTATCTCTCGCTCGACTTGCGCAATGTGCTGTTGCTGCCGATTGGCGGCCTGTTCGCCTATGCTTCGCCGCAGTCGTCTGAACGCGCGACCGAACCGCGCATTGTGCGATCCATGGCCGTCGTTGGACCACTGGCCAATCTAGGCTTCGCCGCCCTGCTGGCCGCGATGATCATGGCGGTGGCGCCGGGAGTCCCGCTGTTTGCCAAGCCATGGGTCACGCCGCAGCACCTGCTGCGCAGCGCGGTGTGCATCAATCTATTGCTGGCCGGCATACATCTGTTGCCCGCATACCCGCTCGATATGGGGCGCGTGCTGCGTCGCGCGGCGGGCGGTCCTCAGGCGCTTGCGTCAAGATTTTCCGTTCCGCGCATGCTGACTCAGACCATTCCGATACTGCTGTTCGTGTGCGGTGCGATGTACCAGATTCCCTGGATGCTGGTCGCGGGGTTCTTCATTCCCATCGCCGGCCATCTCGATGATCAGGGCATGCTCTTTCAATCTGTGGTGGACACGGTGCGAATGGGGGACATCATGCTGACGGATTTCTCAGCCCTGTCGCCCTCAGACACCCTGGAAGACGCGCTTGAAAAGGCGATCCACTCGCTGCAGGATGATTTTCCCGTCGTGCGCGGACGCAATCTGGTCGGCGTGGTTTCAAAGCAACACATTCTCGATGCGCTGCGCAGTGATGGCAACGGATATGTCCAGGGAATCATGATGCGCGCCTTCCACGTGGCCCAGCCAGATGACTCGCTGGGAAGCGCATTTCGGCGCATCACCGGCGGCCGCGGCCTGTCGCTTGTCCCCATCATCGAGGGGGAGCGCATTGTCGGCATCGTGACGCTGCAGAACCTGATGCATTCCATGGGATTGCTTTCCGAAGGCCGCCGCCGGCGCGAACAGGAGCAATAACCGGGTGACCTCGCACCCCGAGGTACCGGAACAGAACGCAGCCCGCCCGCTCGCTCCCGGACTGTACCTGGTTGCCACGCCGATCGGCAATCTGGAAGACATTACGCTGCGCGCGTTGCGCGTCCTGCGCTCTGCGGACCTGATCGCGTGCGAAGATACGCGCCAGACACAGAAGCTGCTGAACCACTTCAACATTGCGGCCAAGACAATCAGCTATCACCAGCACAATGAGCAATCGCGCAGCGAAGATTTGCTGGCCGCGCTCGCCGCCGGTGGCCGTGTAGCGCTCGTCTCTGACGCAGGGATGCCCGGCATCTCAGATCCGGGCGGCGCCGTAGTGAACGCGGCGATCGCCGCGGGAATCGACGTCTTCCCTGTTCCGGGCGCGAATGCCGCGCTGAGTGCGCTGACGTGTTCCGGCCTGGCGACGGAACGGTTTTTGTTTCTCGGGTTTCTGCCGCCGCGCAGTGGCGAGCGCAAGTCTCTGCTGGAGTCGTTCGCACGCGAACAGTCGACGCTGGTTTTCTATGAGGCTCCGCATCGCGTGCTGGAATCTCTTGCGGATGTCGAAGCTGTGATGGGCGCGTCGCGCCCTATCGTGCTGGCGCGGGAGTTGACCAAACTGCACGAGGAATTTCTGCGCGGGACTGTTGCTGAGGTCCGCGCGAAACTTGTGAGCCGGGAACGGCAGCGTGGGGAGATGGTGTTGCTCATTGCATCTGCGCCGCCGGACGAGGGCACAGTTCTACCACTCAGCATCAGCGAACGCGTGAACGCATTAGCCGCTGAAGGCGTGGACGAGAAGGATGCTTTGAAGCAAATCGCCCGCGAACGCGGCGTATCAAAGAGTGACGTGTATCGCGAATTGCAGCGCGAGCGGGCTAGGCGCTAGGCGCGCCCTTTTATCCGGTCATACATATAACGGTCGCTGGTGGTTCCCAGCGCCTCGTTGTAATAGACAGGGTCGCCGATCAGTTCCTTCAACTCTTCGCCGAACACGTGCAACGCCCGCAGATGGTCGGCCGTGGCGGCCACGGTCAGGTCAGGAGTCACCAGAAATTTCTGATGTCCCCGGTCCTCGAGCGTGGCAAACTCGCCGCCAATGATGACCCTCGGCTTGCCTATGATCCGCAGCTGGTTTTCGGGGGTGCGCTCAAGGATCGCGCCGCATCCACTCTTGCGTACGACGAAGCGGTTTGCGACCGCCGGAACCTGGGCAACATCAAATCCATGCTGGCGCAGCGCGGCGATGACATCGTCAAAGGATCGGAATTGGGGTTTCTTCCAGGCCATGGGGTCGAGTTCGGCGGCGTAAACTTTAGATGTGCCAGACTCATTGTGCATTACCACTGCGCGCGGGAGCAAACAAGGCACACCAGATCAATGGCGACGGCAACGGCGAAACAGTACGGGACGAAGAGTCTGGAGCGGATCGGAAATACTCCATTGCTGCGTCTCGAACACGTCACCGCGCATTTGCCCGGCGTCCAGATTCTTGGTAAAGCAGAGTGGGCGAATCCCGGTGGCAGCGTGAAGGACCGCCCCGCCGCGGCGATCGTTGCTGACGCGCGGAGTCGCGGACTGCTGAAGCCTGGAGTTTCATTACTTGACGCCACCAGCGGGAATACCGGAATTGCGTACGCCATGCTCGGCGCGGCGATGCGGTTTCCCGTGACGCTTTGCGTGCCCGCGAATGTTTCGCCAGAACGCAAGCGGATTCTGGCAGCCTATGGCGCAACGATCGTGTGGACTGATCCGGCGGATGGTTCCGATGGCGCGATCCGCAAGGCGCGCGAACTAGCTGCCGCTGAACCTGATCGCTACTACTATGCGAACCAGTATGGAAACGATGCCAACTGGCAGGCGCACTATCACACCACGGCAAATGAAATCTGGAAGCAGACTGACGGCGCGCTGACACATTTTGTCGCCGGTCTCGGCACCAGCGGCACGTTTGTGGGGACGACGCGGCGCTTTCGTGAATTGAACCCTCAAATCAAGTGCATCTCAATGCAGCCAGATTCGAACTTTCATGGCCTTGAGGGTCTGAAACACATGAAGACTGCGATCGTACCGCCGATTTACGATCCGTCTCTCGCTGACCAAAATATCGAGATGTCTACTGAAACGGCGTACGCGATGACAAAGCGGCTGGCGCGTGAAGAAGGATTGCTGGTGGGAGTATCTTCTGGGGCTGCGGTCGCTGCTTCGTTGCGCATTGCTGAAGAAGCGCGAGGGCAAAAAGAAATGATCATCGTTACAATTCTGCCCGACGCCGCAGACAAATACCTCAGTGAACGGTTCTGGGAAGAGTAAAAACTATCTATGCTGACGATTTCACCATCTGACTACAACGCCATTCGCGCACACGGCGAAGAAACGTATCCGCATGAATGCTGCGGAGTACTTCTGGGTACTTCAGAGGACGGCGTAAACCGCGTCGTCGCGATCGAACGCGCAGGAAACACGCGTACAGATCGTGCGCACGACCGTTACAACATCGCTCCCGAGGAGTTGATCCGCATCCAACGGCAGGCACGAGGGCGCGACCTGGACATCATTGGCTTTTACCACTCGCATCCTGATCATCCGGCACAATGGTCGCAGACTGATTTCGCCGAAGCGCACTGGGTGGGATGTTCCTACGTCATCACGAGCGTTCCAAAAGGCACCGCTACGGTTACAAATTCGTTTCTTTTGACCGGAACCGGAGAAGAAGATAAGAAGTTCATAGACGAGCCAGTACATATCGAGACTGCAGTCGCAAAGTAAGAGGAAATCGAATGAAAATCCACATACCTACACCGCTCCGCGTATATACGGAAAAACAAGCGACGGTGAGCGTCGAGGCCGGCACAATCGGCGATGCTCTTGCGGCGCTGACCGCGTCGCATCCTGACCTTAAGAAGCATCTCTATACCGAAGAGGGCAAGCTGCGCTCTTTTGTGAACGTCTATCTGAACGACGAAGACATTCGCTATCTGCCACAGAAAGAATCGACGCCGGTCAAAGACGGCGATGCGCTGTCGATTATTCCTTCCATCGCAGGTGGGTCTGCGGCGGTGATTCCTGAAGTCAAGCCGGAAGAGATGACGCTGTCGAACGATGAAATCCAGCGCTATTCGCGGCACCTGATCATGCCTGAGGTTGGCATGGACGGGCAGAAGAAGCTGAAAGCGGCGCGGGTGCTGTGCATCGGTGCGGGAGGGCTCGGCTCGCCACTGGCGCTGTATCTGGCCGCTGCGGGCGTCGGCACGCTTGGCCTGGTGGATTTAGACGTGGTGGATTCCAGCAATCTGCAACGTCAGGTCATTCACTCGACGCGCGATATTGGAAGATCGAAGCTCGACTCTGCGGAAGAGAAGCTGACCGGACTTAATCCGTACATCAAGGTCGTGAAATACAACACGATGCTTTCGAGTGCGAATGCTCTTGAAATCTTTAAAGATTTCGACATCATCGTCGATGGCACTGACAACTTTCCTACTCGCTACCTGGTGAACGATGCGTGCGTGATCAGCGGCAAGCCAAATGTGTATGGATCGATTTTTCGCTTTGAGGGGCAGGCCAGCGTATTCGCAACCGAAGATGGCCCGTGCTATCGCTGTTTGTATCCGGAGCCGCCACCGCCCGGCCTTGTTCCTTCGTGCGCGGAGGGCGGAGTTCTTGGCATTTTGCCCGGACTGGTCGGCGTGATTCAGGCGACTGAAGCGATCAAGCTGATTCTCGGCAATGGCGAGCCTTTGATCGGGCGGCTTCTGCTGGTCGATGCTTTGGGCATGCACTTCCGCGAACTCAAGCTGCGCAAGGATGCGGACTGCCCGGTGTGCGGCACGCATCCGACCGTAACGAAACTGATCGACTATCAACAGTTCTGCGGCATTCCCGCAGCGACGGACAAACCTGCTGAGGCAAAAAACTTGATTCCACAGATGCAGCCCGAAGAATTGAAACGCAGAATAGATGCCGGCGAGAAGCCATTCATCCTCGATGTGCGCGAGCCGCACGAGTATCAGATCGCAAACCTGGGGGGGCATCTGATTCCACTTAACTCGCTGCAGCAGCGGGTGAATGAGCTGGATACTTCACAGGAAATCGTCGTCCACTGCAAGACTGGCGGCCGTAGTCAGCAGGCGGCAGAGTTTCTTGAGAAGGCTGGATTTAAGAAAGTGCACAATTTAGCGGGAGGAATATCGGCGTGGTCAGACAAAGTTGACCCGCGAATTCCTAAGTACTAAGTATTTATTGAGCGGTATGCTAGGGCGGATTGATTTGGGAGGGGCAAAATGCGGCCGACCTCATCCGACCTTTCTTATGTCTTCGTCGACGGAAAGACCGAACGGCGCGGGAAGCTGACTCCCACGCCATTCGTAATTGGCCGATCGCCCGCCGCAAATCTAACCATTGCGCATCCGGCCATCTCTCGCACGCACGCTACCGTCGTTCACCAAGGCGGCTTATACCGGCTTATCGACGAAGGCAGCCGGCACGGCTGCTTCCTGAACGGGGAGCGAGTCACCGACCACGAAATTCGCGCCGGGGATGTTGTTCACTTTGGCCGTGAAGACGGGCCTCGTATCCAATTCGAGGCCGCGCACGACTCCGCTTCGACAATCCTTGACCTGACTTCGCAGTTCGCCACAAAAGCACACACGGGAACCGACCTCACAAAACTGGACTGGTTGATCGAAGCAGCGCGGCGCCTCAATGCAGACACCGGCCTTGAACAGATACTGGATTCTCTGATCGAGACGACGCTTGAGTTGACGGGCGAGGAGCGCGGCTTCGTCTTTCTTGCAGACAGAGACGGAACGCTGCGCCTTGCCGCAGGTCAAACCGCACAGGGAGCCGCGCTTACACGCGACGCTATGATTTCGTGGACTGCTGTCAAGGCCGCGACGCAAACCGCTGCACCCTATATCGTCACTGACACACTGTCTGCAGAGGGTGCGCCGCTGTCGGACAGTATCGTCAGGGAGCACATTCGCAGCATCGTATGTATTCCGCTGCGCAAACGCGTTCCCGGCGTTGATGGTGTACGCGAGATTCTTGGTGTGCTGTATCTCGACAGCCAGCTTCAGGCAGACCGGCTTACATCGATTTATGCTCGACTGCTTCAGACAATCGCGGCAGAAGCCGCGGCGCTGGTTGAGAATGCCACTCTGGCTCAAGCCGAAGAAGCCGCGCGACGCTACCGGGAAGAATTGGAAATCGCTGCGCGCATTCAACAGGGAATCATGGCTGTTCTCCTGC
>DATMOZ010000236.1:0-13807 GCA_035567995.1 Acidobacteriaceae bacterium | reverse complement strand
CAGGTGCAAGTGCAGATCGCGAACGACTCAAACGCGGTTGCGGGTGCGCTCAACGATTTTGTGAACGCGTATAACACCGTTGCGAAGGATCTAAGCGCTCAGGAAGGCAAGGACGCAACCGGTAACGCTAAGCCGCTATTCGGAAGTCCGTCGCTCGGCCTGATACAGCAACAGCTTGCCGGTGCGGTTATCGCAAGTGCCGGGACGGGGATCGGCAGCTTCTCGGCGCTGGGAGTTTCGATAAATGCGGACGGGACGTTGGCCCTCAATACCGACACTTTCCAGGGCGTGCTGAATTCAAACTTCACGGGAGTGACATCCTTTTTTCAGGATGCGGGGAGCATCGGCGCGGGATTCACGCAAACGTTGTCGGGCTTGAGCTCAACAGACCCAAGAGGCGCCATCTTTCAGGCGCTGCAGGCGAACCAGACCGCAGAGCAGACGCTGAACGGAAACATCACCACAGAAGAGCAGATCATCGCGCAGAAGAAGACCGCCCTGACGCTCCAGCTCCAGCAGGCAAACTTCGCGCTGCAGGAGATTCCGTCGCAACTGACCGCTGTAAATGAGCTATACAACGCAATTAGCGGATTCAACGGATTCGGAGGAAGGTAATGGCTTTCGCATATCAGACGGAAGCGCTGGGAAGCGCAAACGGTGTCGAACTTATTGTTGCGCTGTATGACGGAATCATTCGCTTCCTCTCGCGTGCGAAGACGGCCGCCGAACAAGGGAACACTCGCGAGCGCAGACTGGCAGTCAAACGGGCGCTGGACATCTATCTGCATCTGCAGTCTCGTCTGCGTCACGACCAGGCGCCTGCTGTTGCTAAGACGCTGGAAGATTTTTATGCCTCAATGTTCCACTTGACGCTCGAGGCTTCGGCGGCCAACTCTCGAGAGCGCTTCGATGAGGTGATCGACTGTGTCGCGTCGGTCCGCGACGCGTGGCGCGTCGTGGCGCATGATAAGGCAGCCATTCAAGCCTTGCAGACTGCACGGACCTCATAATTCGAACGGCTTCCGCTGTGGTTGGCCTCGCTCGATGCCACGCGGCTGAATGTGATGCTGGGTATCAGCTCACTGTACTTGCTCATAAGATGGCATGCGAATTATCTGGCCTTACAAATGAGCCGGTCAACTTTGCCGATACAATTTTGCGGATACATTGTCTGCCGAACGTCAGGTCTCAGGAGCAAGATGCGAAAGGCGCGCATTGCGGTCTTAACGCTCGCGGTAGCGTGCTGGCTGAACATTTTTGCGCCCTACGCGACTTCGCAAGCCGCGCCCTCGACCGAGCCCCTCGCATGGAGCACTGATTCTGTAGGTCCGCGGCGGTTCATCGCTGTTCCTGGCCGCCGTGCTCTTATTTCAGGCTACTCAAGCCAGGGACTGGAGGTGTGGGCTTATCCCCTGCAGATTCTCGAGGGGTATAACCCGAGCTTCCGCGTCGAGGGGGCGAGTTCTGAAATAGAAGGGCTGTCCATTCTGCGGCGCATCGTGTACACGCCGGAATCAGTAACGCGCATCTATGCAGGGCCAGACTTCATCGTGCGGGAGCGGCTTTTCGTGCCGCTTGACGAAGCTGGAGCCATCATTACGTACGAGGTGGACGGCGCGAGGCCACTCGAGATTCGAGTGCATTTTGTACCGGTTTTGAACCTGATGTGGCCTGCGGCTATTGGCGGCCAGGACACGACCTGGGACCAGGCCGCATCCGGCTACATCCTCGGAGAGCCGACAAAGCGTTACCGCGCAGCAATCATCTCTTCAGAGATTGTGGCGCACGACGAAACTTCAAACGTTGCCAATGACGTACGAAGTCAGCGGGGGCTTTCATTCACACTTCGCGCCGGTGGACACAGCCCTCGAAGCGTGCGAGTCGCTATCGCAGCATCGCTGGAAAAGAACGGCGATCCTGTGCTCCCCGCGCGCAAGCTACTCAGTTCCGCAGACACGTTTGAACAAGAGGTGGCAGCGCATTCTCTGGACCGGAGGGCACACGTTCTTCAAATCGAGACTCCGGACCCAGACGTAAACCGCGCCCTTGCATGGTCTCAAGTAGCGATGGATCAGTTCTGGGTTTGCAACACTGACCTCGGTTGCGGTCTCGTGGCCGGATACGGGCCGACGCGCGGCGCAAGGCGCCCACAGTACGCTTGGTTCTTTGCCGGCGACGCACTCGTAGGGATGGAGGCGCTGCTGAGCGAGGGCGAGTATTCGCGCGCCAGGGAGGTGCTTGCATTCGTCACGAAATATCAGGACCCGGCCAGCGGCATGATCTGGCACGAGCTTTCGCAGAGCGCGGGTCAGCTCGACTGGGCCGGCAAGTATCCCTACATGTACGTCCATGTCGACATCACCTTTGACTATCTGAACGCGTGGTCCTCATATATCTCGGCGACGGGCGACACTAAATTTCTCGCGTCTCATTGGACTTTCATCGGAGGTGCGTACAAATATTGTGCTGCGTTGGTCGATCCTCAGGACGGATTGCCGCGGATACCCGCGACCAAGCAGGGTGGCAACGAACAGGAGAGTCTCAGTGATGAGTTGAGGCTCTCCGTAAGTTGGGTTGACGCCTCAGACTCGTTCGCGCGGTTGGCGGCGTTGCTGGGGAAGAAACAGCAAGCCGAAGAAGCACGCCGCATGAATCAGCGGGCGCGAGCGTCCATCGCGAAGCGGTATTGGAGCGACCAGGAGCACGTCTGGATCAGCGGAACCACTCGCGAAGGTAAGCCGGTCATCGACCGTCGCGTGGTGCCCGAAAGCGTGTTCGCGGATGGCCTCTTTATCGATGAACAGCGCAGAGAGATGCTCGACGAGCTGTCTTCATGGGAGTACCAGACTGACTGGGGAACCCGTGGCGTACCATCTACTTCGGAGAGATATGATCCAGACGCCTACGCGAGTGGCAGCGTCTGGGGTATTGGAACGGCAAGCATGTCGGTAGCGGCCTGGGCGGAGCATCGGCCAGCGACGGCGTTTCCCATTTGGAGTGCGCTCGTACCGTGGAGTTCGCTGGATGCAATTGGGCACATGCACGAAGCCCTCGCCGGAAACTTCTACCACGAGGAAGAAGAATCTGTACCCGAACAAATGTGGTCTTCGGCGGGATTCATCACATCTGCCGTGCATGGCATGCTGGGAATTGCTGTTGACGCAGAAAAGAAGCAACTGACCTTTTCTCCCCATCTGCCCCCGGCGTGGGACAAGATGAGTTTGCGTAATGTGCGTGTGGGCGAGTCGCTGCTGCGCTTTACGCTGTCTCAGACCGACGCAGGGATAGACCTAGAGGCCCAGAACGATGGGCCGCCGGTCAGCTTGGTTTTCACGCCGGAGATCCCATTAGGTGCACACGATCTGATTGCAGTGTTAGACCGGCGTCCGCTGTCACCTTCGCTTCAACTTCACGCGCAGGATACCCATGCCCGCGTCGGGACTTCCCTCCCCACGGGAGCGTCGCATCTCTCCCTCCGCTACAAGGGTGGCGTCTCGATCCTCCTCCCGGCGCAACCCGTTCTAGTTGGAAACCCGAGCACCGGGATCAAGATCGTCGGCGTGGAACTGCACAAACGGGAGTACAGCGTGAAGCTAGATCAGGTCGCATCCCGGTCGTGCAGCTTTTTGATACGCACGCCGTGGAGAATCGCCCACGTGGATGGTGCTTCGATTGAATTGGCCGGTGTCGGTCTTTATCGAGTTACCCTCGGAGCATCCGCTTCTGCTACCGACCTGCACTATAACCGCACACAGGTTGTTGTAGTTTTCGAATCGTCACCTTGAACAATGGAGACGTTATATCGGCTCCTTCACGGCAGTTGGCACCTGCAGCATGAACCATTTTTCACCCATCGCCGGCGGGTGGAGGGTAGGACTCGCGCAGTTTTCCAAATTCCGCGCAGAATCCCTCCTCCGTGGCCGGCGTACTCTTTTCATGGAGCATCTCATATGACCTCGAACATGATGAGAGCAGCTGTCCTAAAGACTCCAGATTCACGATCTCCAAATCCACTCTCAATTGAAACCGTTTCGGTTCCCGTCCCCCTACCCGGCGAAGTGCTACTGAAAGTGAAAGCGTGCGGCGTCTGCAGAACAGATCTGCACATCGTCGCCGGAGAGCTTCCGCAGCTTCTCGCGGACCTGATACCTGGCCATCAGATTGCGGGCGAAGTCGTCGAGTCCGCATACCCGCACGTCAAGAAAGGCTCTCGCGTCGGCGTCTCGTGGATAGGTGGTACAGACGGCACCTGCAGGTATTGCAGCGACGGACACGAAAACCTTTGCGATTCTCCGTCCTATACGGGGTATTCCAGAAACGGTGGTTACGCAGAATACGCAACTGCGCGCCATGATTTCGTATTTCCGCTGCCGGACGATCTGGAAGACATGCACGCGGCCCCTCTTTTGTGCGCGGGCATAATCGGCTTCCGCAGTCTTCGTGTTGCTGAGATTCAGCCAGGGCAGACGGTCGGCCTGTGGGGCTTCGGCGCTTCGGCTCACCTTGTACTTCCGATCCTCAAGCACTGGGGATGTCGGGTCTACGTGTCTACACGAGGTTCCTCACATCGGGAGCTCGCAAAGTCACTCGGCGCGGACTGGGTCGGCGGCGAGTCGGATCAACCGCCCGAACCAGTTGATGCCGCTGTCACCTTTGCCCCGAGCGGTGATGTAGTTCTTGGCGCACTGAAATCACTTCAAAAGGGTGGCATCGTCGCCGTGAATGCGATCCACCTCGACCGCATCCCCGAGTTCGATTACGACAGCCTCTTGTGGGGAGAGCGACAGATTCGCAGCGTCGCAAATATGACTCGCAAAGATGCCCGAGACTTTCTTGCTCTCGCGGCACGACTTCGCATCAAGCCACAAACCACAGCGTTCCGCTTGGAAAACGCCAACGAGGCCCTGGACGCGGTGAAGCGTGATGCGATCAATGGTGCGGCCGTAATTGTGCCCGACTAAGCCTGTGGATTGGTCTGCGAGGCCCGGAGGTGTGCTTGATCGCGCGCCGGCAATCGTTTTGCTTCTTAATTCGCATAGCGTGCCTGCGCACAGCTACTTTCGTCTGACGCACTTTGCGTAAAGGTCTTGCAGAATCCGGTCCGGGTCGTACTTCTTTTTGAGTTCCTGGTAGCGCGTTCTGTTGAAGATCTCCCAAAACGTTTCTTCGTTGTAATACGCCGTCGAGTAGAGTGCCTTCTTGCCGTTTAGACCGGGCAATCTGCTCTCGATCTTCTTATTAAAGTGGCCCTCTCCGTATGCAGACGGAATCGTGTCCCAGAATCCGAAGTTGATGTACAGCTTGTTCGAATCCAAGGCGTAGAGATCGTAACTCCGCTCAAAGTTCATGAAGGGGCAGATCCACACCGGCGTAATTCCGATTTCTGCGAGCAGGAATTCAAAAAACTCAACCGCGTTCTCGATTGGAATATCGACATCCTGAATTACAGATTCCTCTGCTTTCGATGTCGGCAACAGTTTCTGTGATAGCCGCATCAGGCGCTGATAGGTGCTCGAGTTCAAGGCTGGTTTCGCCAAGAAACGGATCGCCGGAAGATGCACGCCAAAGTGTTTTGAACACCAGAACCAATCCGTATCCCAACGCCAGATGTACGCTTTCGAAGTCAGCCAATCGTCTGTTTTTCGCTGGATGGATTTGTAGTAGATCGCCATGTATGTGTAATCGCTCACATACGGTGCATGGTCGGTGAAATCGCCTTGGGTGATGTACATCTCGTTACGGCTGAAGATCGTGCCGTCCAGATAACCAACGACGTTGCTGGCGCATATCTCAGCAATGGATGCGAAGAATTTTTCCGGAGTTGAAAAACGCGTGTGAGTGAGCCGTACGTTCCGCTTTGCCGGAATGAGCCTGATTTTCAGGCGCAGCACATAGCCCAGTGTGCCGTACGAATTCGGAAATCCAAAGAAAAGATCCTGATTGCTGCTGCTGGAACACACGACGATGCGCCCGTCAGCGAGCAGAATCTCCATCTCATCGACCGTCTCGTGCACCAGGCCGAACCTGAAAGACGAGGACTCGATGCCGATGCCGCTGACCGCTCCTCCCACTGTGATGGTTTTTAGTTGGGGCACAACCGCAGGCAGCAACCCGTGCTTAAGCGTCTCGTCCACGAGCGTCTCATAGGTGCTCATACCCTCCACGTCTGCGATCATTCGCTCGCGATCGATATGCAGCACACGATTGAACTGCCTGACTTGTAACTTGCTTTTGCTTCTTTGATCCCGGCTGCGGAAGAGATTAGAGGTCGATTTCCGTAGCCCTATGCTGGCGCCTCGCGATCGTGCCACTGCAAATTCGGCAACGAGCTTTGCGCACTTCGCTTCGTGGTCGGCGTATGCGTCCATCGTGGAGGGGCTTTACCGTACCGCCGTGTATGAGGAGATGTCCCCTTTCGAGAGGACGATTTGCCAGAGTTGGAGCTTGCGTGCGCGGAATGCGCCGGCCGAACTCAACAGGTAGTATTTCCACATTCGATAGAATCGGTCGCCGTACTTCGAGCGCAGCGTCGGCCATGCGCGTTCGAAGTTTTCCCACCACGCCATTAGGGTCTTGTCGTAATCAGCACCAAAGCTGTGCCAATCCTCAACGACCAGCAAGGACTCCATGGCTTTGCCCAATTGCGCAATCGAGGGAATCATCGCGCCGCGAAAGACATATTTATCGATCCATGGGTCAATGTATGAGCGCGATTCATTACCGCCGATTGTGTGCAGAAGAAACAGCCCCGCGTTCTTCAGCCGGTTGCAAGCGAGTTCCAGGAAGGTGCGGTAGTTCTTGTAGCCGATGTGTTCGCATAGTCCCACCGAGACGACGCGGTCGAATTGCTCGGGCTCCTTCGTTGCTTCGCGGTAGTCCCGTTCCTCGAACCGGACCGGGAGTTCCTTGCACAGGCTGCGTCCGTAAGCCACCTGTTCTTTTGAGATGTTGTAGCTGACCACGCGACATCCATACTCAACCGCCATAAAGTGCGCGAGTCCCCCAAAGCCTCCCCCAAGCTCGAGGACCGTCATTCCAGGTGCGAGCTGAAGCTTCCGGCAGATGAGCCGCAGTTTGTTCTCTTGTGCCTGGTCCAGCGTGTTCGCGGCCGCCCAGTAGGCGCAGGTGTACTGCATCCGCGGGTCAAGCATCACCTGGTATATGTCATTGCCGAGATCGTAGTGCTCTGCGGCGACATGCTTCGAGCGTGCACGCGTCTGACTGTTGAATATCCTGCTTTTGAGCGCCAGCCAATACGTGCTCAGACCGCCGACACGCTTGTACAATTCGGCGGCTTGGACTCGTGCAAAGAACTGGTCGAGCGAGCTGGCATCCCACCAGCCGTCCATATATGATTCGCCGACTCCCACGCTGCCTTCGGAAAGAGTCCGATGGAAAAAGCGCTCATCATGTACCTGCATATCCCAGGGTTGGGCGCCGTTTATTTGGATTCCGGCGAGTGCCAGCATTTCAGCAATTTTGTCGGCGGCGATAGAAGCTGGCATCGGGGCATGCTGCGCCTCTGGAGCGGCTTGGTTTTGTTCCCAACTTTCAAGTGCTTCAGTGTCTCTCATGGCGTTCCCGCATCTGCTTGGATGCAACACTTTTTATTTGGTTCCGGCGAGTGGCAGCATTTTAATGATTTTCTTGGCGGCGAAAAAGCTCGCACCGGGACGCGTCGCTCTTCTCGCGCGGCTTGCTGAAGTTTCGGTTATGGAGTGTCATTCGGCTCACACTGGCTGCTCCGTTTCCCCGATTACTGTTGAGGTGTGGTGGCCTGCACTAACTCTGCAACAGAAGGGGCGACCATGTTCAGTAATATCGCCTCCGGTTTCTGAGCGGCCGCGAGAAGGGCCAACTCTTGATTCCGCCACTCCGCGGGTGAGGGTTGGCTGGTGCGCAAATATTCGAGCGCTTGTAAGCCCGCTTCTGCAACTTGATGAAGATTCGATGATACAGGAATCAGCTCTTTGGTCAGCTCCGATTTTGCCAAAGCAGGTTGCAGCCTCGCATCGTTGTCGCGCCATAGCATCAGCCATTGTTGCGCCTGCTGCAAATCTTGCGCCGTGGCCTTCTTCGCGACGATTCTCTCAACCATGTCATGGAACTGGCGCGCCGCGTTGCTCTCCGGGGGGACGGCGTCTACAAGGTGGTTGAGCGGCGTGAAGCTGTCGTAGGACCGCAATTGTCCGCGAACGTATTGTTTGGGCGGCTCGACAACATCTCCCAGCACGCGCAATGCGACCGGATCAGGGTTGCCAGTCATGCGTCGCAACATAGAACCGTAGCTTGATCGATGCTTCAGGCCATAGTTGTCTAAATGCTGTGAGACGGCTTCCAGCCGGTCGTACAGGGAGTCGATGTCCTGCACCTGCTGCGGCGACCAAAGGCGCTCGGCGATCGCAGCGGCACGCGGCCAGATGCGGCTGTCGATATTTTCCGGAGAGACGAACTCAGACCACATCGCGGCTTCGCCACCCAGAATGCGCTGCTTCTCCTCGCTTGAAAGGTTTGCAGCTCCTTTCGCCATTGGATCAATCGAGTAGTGCTCACGAGCAGGCTGGTTCAGATCAAGGTAGTAGCCGGCTGAGAGAAGCCCCTCATGTCCGTTGCGGGCAGCTTCTGCGATAGAGTCCTGCCCGCGCCACGATTGAATGACGACGTCCTTAGGTGTTTCGGGCTGCAGTACTTCGTCCCACCCCTCCATAATCTTCTTATGCTTAGTGACGATCTTCTGCACATTGGCGGTGAAGTAGGCCTGCAACGCCACGTCGTCTTTCAAGCCGTGAGCACGCATGAACTCCTGAATACGCGGGTTTGCGTCCCACTCCTTGCCATTGCACTCGTCCCCCCCGATATGAAAATAGGCATCCGGAAAGAGCGCCGCCATCTCGCCGATGAATCCGTCGAGAAACTTGTACGTGCTTTCTCGTGTCGGATCCATTGCGGGATCGAAGATGCCCCAGTGTCGCTCGATCTGGTAAGGTCCCTTGCCGCTCGCCAGTTCCGGGTAGCCGACGAACCAGGAGGTGGCGTGTCCAGGCATATCGAACTCGGGCACGACTCGAATGCCGCGGTCGCGAGCGTACTCAATGATCTCGCGCATCTGGGCTTGAGTGTAGTAAAGCCCGTCTGAACCCTTCTCCTGAAGCAACGGATATTTTTTGCTTTCTGCCCGGAAGCCCTGATCGTCCGACAGATGCCAGTGGAAGACATTCATCTTGACGGCTTCCATTCCGTCCAAATTTCGCTTGATGGCCTCGAGGGGCATGAAGTGACGGCCGGAGTCGATCATCAAGCCTCTCCACGGAAATCGCGGCTTGTCGTCGATGGTCATCGCAGGCACGCTGAAGCCATCTGGAGTTACAGCGACAAGTTGTAGAAAGGTCTGAAGTCCGCGCAGGACGCCTAGCGGCGTCGCTGCCTCAAGGTGAACCTCGGACGACGCAATCTGTAGATGGTAGGACTCATCTTCCCCCGACTGTTGTACGGGCTGGCTGGGACCCGTGGTCTTGATGAAGAAATGCGGCTTGTTCTGGACGGCCGTGCGCCATAGAGGGATTCCCGTCTCGCGCGTAAGTGTCTTTAGAAAGCGCTGTTTAGCTCGGTCGAGGCGAGGCTCTGTATATCCTTCCAGCGCGACCCCGAAGCTGCCGTCCACAAGAAATGAGCCCGTATTGCGCTGGATTTGCGCTGGCAAAGGCATAAGTTGCGGCGGTGGGGATTGGGTTTGTGCATGGCTTGGAAGCGAATGTTGAAGGAGAAGGCTCATGGCAACTGTGAGCGTAGTGCGGCATATCAGCGTGTTGTTGAACAAACAGTCATTCTCCTAAAGGGTCGGTTGTACGCATGGGGCATGTTTCCGGCCGGGCCACGGCGCCGGTTGAGATCAATTTCCATGTCGAGAGGAGGATAAGGGATGTTAGCTCAACGGGAAAGGCAAAATGGACCTGGTTCGGGCCGCACTCACCAAAGCAGGATTCTGAGCGAGGGGCCGAAGCGCTTTAACCATCTGGCCTGAGATAATCGTAGAGCGCAGGCACGATGGCCGGGATGATGGCCGAGACTTGGAAAAGGAATTTTCGAGTGAAGCACAACGGGCAATCTCTAAAAGTAAAGTCGATTGATACAGCATCCAGCGAACAGACTCTGGATGCATTCCGCAGGTGGGGATTTCTTCAAGCCGATCTTGACCCATTGAAGCAGTACTTGAAGCCGCAGCCCATCCCGGAGCTCGAAGTGCAGGACGACGCCGCGGACGCGGGACGTCGATGGTATTCCGGAACCTTCGGTGTGGAGTTCATGCACATAAACGATCCCGCCAGGCGGAAATGGATTCAGCAACATATTGAGGTGGATCCACCCACTCCCGACCGCGAACGGATTTTGGATCTTCTTACCAAGGCCGATGTATTTGAGCAGGTCATTCAGTCGCGGTACCTCGGCACAAAGCGGTTCTCGCTCGAGGGTGTGACAGCCCTCATTCCTCTTCTCGACCAGATCTTGAGCGATGCGTCCGAACGCGGAGCGAAGCAGGTGCTGATGGGAATGAGCCATCGTGGCCGCTTGAACGTGATGGTGAACACGATAGGCAAGTCACCCGAGGACATCTTCACAAAGTTTGAAGACGTCGATCCGCGCAGCAGTTTAGGCGGTGGCGACGTGAAGTATCACGTCGGGGCTACCGGGCCGTTCCAGGCGCGGAATGGCAAGACCCTCGATGTGCATCTGGTCTCGAACCCAAGCCATCTGGAGGCAGTCGATCCCGTGGTTATCGGTCGCGCGCGCGCCAAGCAGACGCGGTGGGGAAGCGACGGCTGGGACAAAGTATTACCGGTGATCATCCACGGAGATGCAGCTTTTGCAGGTCAGGGCATCTGGGCAGAGACGATGAATCTTGCCGCGATCAACGGATATCGTGTCGGCGGCAGCATTCAGATAATCGTGAACAACCTCATCGGATTCACTGCCGAGCCGCATGAGGTCAATTCCTCAAGGTTCTCCTCCGATATAGCAAAGAGATTGGCGATACCTATTTTCCACGTCAATGCCGAAGATCCTGAAGCTGTCTGCCGCGTAGCGGCCCTCGCCTTGGAATACCGATACACGTTTCACAGCGACGTCGTGATCGATCTCATCGGCTATCGCCGTCACGGCCATAGCGAAGTAGATGACCCGACCGTAACGCAGCCGCTGCGGTACGCAAAGATTAAGGACCATCCCCCACTCTCTGAGATTTACGCTCGACAGCTAGGCGTGGACTATTTCGCTGAGCATGCGAAGGCAGTTCAAGAAGAGTTCGTGAATGCGCAGCAGAAGGGCGCGTCGGTGACGCACGTGCCTACCCTTGCACACCTTCCGGAGTACTGGGATCCATATTTTGGCGGGAGACATAAAGCCCACCATGAGGTCGAGACCGGCCTTCCGCAAGATCGCATTCGAGAACTCACGAATGGCCTGACGTCTTACCCGAAATCGTTTCACATCCATCCGAAGATCAAAAAGCTTCTGGAACAGCGTGCAGAGATGGGACGAGGTGAGCGTCCGATTGACTACGGCATGGCTGAGGCTCTCGCATTCGGCTCGCTCGTGACACAGGGAACGCCCGTCCGCTTGAGTGGACAGGATAGCCAGCGCGGAACGTTTAACCAACGGCATGCCGTACTGATCGATATCGAGAATGAAGAGCGATATCTGCCACTCGACCACCTTAGTCAGGATCAGGCGCCCTTCAAGGTCTACAACTCCATGCTTTCCGAAGCCGGAGTGCTTGGCTTCGAATACGGCTTCAGTAGGGACTATCCCGAAGCGCTTACGCTCTGGGAGGCGCAATTCGGCGATTTCGCAAATGGCGCACAAATCGTGATTGACCAGTTCATCGCCGCCAGTGAGGACAAATGGGGACTGCTGAGCGGCCTTGTAATGTTGCTTCCGCATGGATACGAGGGACAGGGGCCGGAGCACTCCAGCGCACGCATTGAGCGCTATCTGCAACTGGCCGCGCACGACAATATCCAGGTCGCGCAGCCGTCTACCGCAGCGCAGTACTTTCATCTGCTGCGCAGGCAGGCCATGCGCAATTGGCGGAAGCCGCTGATCGTGTTTACGCCCAAGAGTATGCTGCGGCATCCTGCGGCGAGCTCGTCGCTCGAAGACTTTAGCCGCCCGTCGTTCCAGAATGTCCTGCCGGAAACGGAAATAACGAACGCCAAGCGTTTGATTTTTTGTACAGGCAAGATCGGGCATGAATTGCGAGCGCAACGAAAGAAGCAGAACGACGACACGACCGCCATCGCTTCTCTGGAACAGGTGTATCCGTGGCCCGAGGCCGAGATTACAGAACAGATCGAACGACATGCAGGCGCACGGGAAATTGTGTGGGTGCAGGAAGAGCCAGCGAACATGGGAGCTCTTTCCTTCGTGACCCCTCGGCTTGCGCGTCTGGTTCACGGGCGACCGGTCCTCAGCATCAAGAGGTCCGCCGCGGCCAGTCCAGCGACCGGCTCTGCGAAAGCTCATGAGCTGGAACAAAAGACGCT
Organism: Acidobacteriaceae bacterium; assembly: GCA_035567995.1. GTDB lineage: Bacteria > Acidobacteriota > Terriglobia > Terriglobales > Acidobacteriaceae > JBBPYY01. The sequence continues at coordinate 1,268 of DATMOZ010000236.1, read as the reverse complement.
GATCAACATTGCGCTGGGAAATTTGAGAGGTGTAAGCGAGGCGAAGAAGATTGCGCCGGTGCCGAGTGAGCCGAGTGAGTCGGGACATCCGACAACCATCGAGGCTGCGCGAATCAACTGAGCGCGGGGCAGACGGCGTCAGAAAACGTCTTGCAGGGCACGTCGCGCGGCGAGGTGCCCGCACATTCCGTGAACGCCGCCCCCGGGTGGCGTGGAAGAGGAACAAATATAGACGCCTTTCGCCGAAGTTCCATAGCGCCGCCAGGTTGGGCGGAAAATCAATTGGCGCAGCGTAGATGTCCCTCCGTTGATATCACCTCCCACCAGGTTTGCGTTATGCAGGTGCAAGTTGCCGGCGACCATGACATTCCGTTTTAGAATGCGCGCGCGAAAACCCGGCGCAAATCGTTCCACCTGATTCTCAATCTCTTCGGTCATGTCTTTCGTGGATCCATTCGGAACATGGCAGTATGCCCATGCGATGTGTTTTCCGGCGGGGGCACGGTCCGGATCGAAGAGGGTCGGTTGCGTGAGAATCACGAACGGCCTCGCCGAAGTTTCACCTCGCCAGGGTGCGCGCTCCGACGCCTCGATTTCTTCGAGCGCACCGCCAAGATGAACCGTGCCGGCGCGTCGGCATGCTTCCGCGGTCCACGGAATCGGCCCATCCAGCGCCCAATCCAATTTGCAGGCGCCCGGTCCATAGCGAAAGCGCTCCAGCCCCTTGCGGAATGCAGGAGTAAAGCGAGGACCCGCAATGCGCAGCAGTTGGCGGGGCGTCACATCGCACAGCACAATGCGCGCAGGCGGGAGCTGCTCGAGAGACTCGACTGGCGAGCTGGTGGTGATCTCGCCACCCAGCGAGCGCAGATACGATGCCAGCGCGTCAGCTATTTTCTGCGAACCGCCGCGCGCCATCGGCCAGCCTACTGTGTGCCCTGCAGCTGCCAGTACAAGGCCGAACGCTGCAGTGGGAATCTGCTCCAGCGGCAGGATGGAGTGCGCTGCGAGTCCTGCGAAAATGGCACGTGCGCGTGCACCTTTGAATGAGCTACGCGCAAGCGTCGAGGCGGAAAGCATGGCGTACATCCCGAAGCGCGCGTCGGTGACGGGGTGCCGGGGAATGCGCTGCATTCCGAGCACGAGCGGTTCCAACTTCGGCCAGTTCGCGACTATCGGAGCCATGACGTGGATGTAAGGGGCGCCATCCGCGCCTAAATGTGCGGCGGTAGTTTCCACAGACCGCTCCAGCGTTACGGCGGTGCCAT
>DATMOZ010000235.1:0-5264 GCA_035567995.1 Acidobacteriaceae bacterium | reverse complement strand
TGGCTCGCAAAACCGCGAACGTCGTCCTCGGCTCATGGTATGAGATCGCTGACGGCATCGTGGTCGACACGCACGTCTACCGCATTTCGCGTCGCCTGGACTTAACAACTTCAGAGACGGCAGAGAAAGTAGAGGCTGACCTGATGCGCGTGATCCCGCGCGATCGGTGGATCGATTTCTCGCACGAGGTCATCCTTCATGGCCGCGCGATCTGCCTCGCGCGCAAGCCGAAATGCATGGAGTGCCCGCTCGAGAATCTTTGCTACGCGCCCGACAAGACATGGAACACTGTCTAAGGACTTTCGATCATCACGATTCGCGATCGGAATGAGCCAAGGTGCAAGCAATGTTCCCATCCGCTGGTCAAACTTTTGTCGCCCCACATCCTTGTCCGATCGCTTCAACGAGTCCTGGAGTCGTGTGCAACTTGGCCTCCACCCACGGCTCCCAGCCGTGTTCCCGCAGCGTGGCGCTGGTGATCGGTCCGATAGACGCAGCGCGAAGCATCGTTGGGCGCTGGCTGAAACCCGATGCATTCATCAGGCGGATGAAGTTGTCCACCGTAGAAGAGCTGGTGAAGGTCACTATCTCCGGCGGCGTAGCCGAGAGAAACACTTCACGGACCTTTTGCTCAGAATCAGCCGGAATCACCGTGCGGTAGGCATCCGCGGTGTCGACCCACGCGCCCGCTTCTTCCAGGGCCTTCGGGATGACGTCACGTGCCAATGTCCCGCGGATGAGCAGCACATTCTTCCCCTCAACCTGATGCTTGATGGCAGCGACAACCGACTCTGCCACATACTCCTCCGGCACGATATCCACGCGCAAGCCAAGCGCTCGCATTGCGTCGGCCGTTGCTGCTCCCACCGCGACGCATTGCATGTGCGCGAACGCCTCTGGAGAGATTTCCAGTTCCTTCATGCGCGCAGCCAGGGCAGTTACGCCGTTAGCACTTGTAAGGACGAGCCACTGATAGTAGGGCAGGCGTCTCAAGCAGTTATCGAACGCGGGCGAAGGGTGGATCAGTTCGATCCGAATTGTGGGAATGGCGATGACATCCGCGCCCTGTTCGCGCAAAAGCTCAACAAGCGCTCGGGCCTGCTCTGCGGCTCGCGTAACCAGCACGCGCTTACCTGAAAGCGGCTTGTCATTGTCCGCCATTCAAAATCTCCGCCGCACCTTGCGCCAGCAGATCTGCTGCGACTGCATTACCCAGGGCGAGAGCGTCACTCCCCTGCCGCTGCGAACGGACGATTCGCGTCCCCATCGGATTCGCAACAACCGCGTTCACAACATAAGTGCCAGACTCGGCCTGGCAATGAACGCCGACGGGAACCATGCAACCACCACCCAGCGCGGCTAAAGCAGCGCGCTCGCAGTCTGTGGCGAACCTTGCAGCGGAATCTTCGAGAGCAGCGAGCACGTCGCGCGTGTTGACGTCATCAGCGCGGCATTCGATTGCCAGCGCTCCCTGGCCCGCTGCCGGGCACATCTCCGCAACGCCAAAGCTGTGCCGAATATTTTCCCTGCGGCCGATGCGATCAAGGCCAGCGACGGCAAGAATCAGCGCCTCGCCCTCGCCCTCCGCAAGTTTGCGCAACCGCGTATCAACGTTGCCGCGAATGTCGACACACTCGATGTCGCGGCGAAGGGCAAGTAATTGCGACTGCCGCCGCAGGCTTCCGGTGCCCACGCGCGCGCCGCCAGGCAACTCCGCCAGAGACCCGTAGCGAACAGATACGAATGCATCGCGCGCATCCTCGCGCTCGGGGACGGCTGCAATCGTGAATCGTGGATCGAGTTCCGTCGGAAGGTCCTTATAGCTGTGGACGGCGAGATCGACACGCGTCTCCGCCAGCGCGTCCTCGATTTCCTTGGTGAAGATTCCCTTGCCCAGCGACTTGCCGCCAGCGTCGAAGCTGGCTTGTTGCATGCGGTCGCCGGTGGTGCGGATGACTTCAATCTCAACGGAGTGGCCGAGCGTGCGCAAAGCCCCCGCGATGTGGTTTGCCTGCCAAAGTGCCAGTTGCGATCCTCGCGTGCCGATGCGCATCACCGGCGCTCATCCTCGCCTGACGTTCCGTCGAACATTTTCCCGATACGCTCTATCGTTTCGGCATCGCCTTCGCGGGCCGCCGCATTGATGGCCTGCATCGGCGGATGCATCAACTTGTTCACCAACCCACGGGTAAGAGTATCCACTGCCTCACGCTGTTGCGGAGTCATGTCTTTCAGACGCGAAGCCATGCGGCGCAACTCTGCTTCGCGCGCCTGTTCATAGCGCTGCTGCAGTCGTTGCATCGCCGGGGCAACGTCGATCGCTCCGCGGCGTGCATCAAAACGCTCGACCTCGCGAGAGATAATTCCCTCTGCCTGCTCCGCTTCGCGGGCTCGGTCGGCATGGTGGGATGTCGCCACCGACTGCAGATCGTCGATGTTGTAAACGAAGATGCCTTCGAGCCGGTTCATCTCCGGGTCGACGTCGCGCGGCACGGCAATGTCAATGAAGAACATCGGCCGATTGCGACGACGGTGTAGAAAAGCCTGCCCGTGTTCGCGACTGAAGATCGGATGCTCCGACCCAGTGGAGGTGATAACGATGTCCGCCCGGTCCGCAACGTCATACAGCGAATCGAAATCGACCGTCTCGCCATCAAAGTCCGCCGCCAGCGCCGCTGCGCGTTCACGCGTGCGGTTGGCCACCATGATCGAGTGCGCTCCATGTGCAATCAGGTGCCGTGCCGCCACTTCGCTCATCTTGCCCGCGCCCACCAGCAGAACGCGGGTTCCTTCAAGCGATCCGAAAATCTTGCCCGCCAGTTCGACCGCGACAGACGCAATCGAAACTGAAGAACTGCCAATCTGCGTTTCCCTGCGAACCCTCTTCGCCACCGAGAACGCGCGCTGCAACAGCGAATCGAGATTGCCCTGTACCGCCCCAACATCGCGCGCTACGGAATAGGACTCCTTCACCTGACCGAGAATCTGCGGCTCACCCACGACCATCGAGTCCAGCGATGCGGCGACGCGGAAGAGATGCCGCACCGCCTCGCGCTCGCGGTACTCATACACATGCGGACGCAGTGTCGCCGGGTCTATCGAGAAATATTCATGGACGAAATGCAGCAGGTCCGGCTCAGGCGCTTCCTGGCAAGTCAGCATTTCGACGCGATTGCAAGTGCTCAGGATCATGCCCTCGCGCACCCCGGGTCGGCCAACCAGCGAGAGCGTGGCCTCGGCCAGCCGCGACGACGGAATCGCGAGCCGTTCACGCAGTTCGACAGGCGCTGTTTTATGGTTCACACCGAACAGGACGATGTTTGACGTTCCCGTCATGGCGCGGCGAACCTGTGGACCGCGCTGAATTGGTTTGCGATCCAGACGGTGAGCACCACCATCACAACGAATGCAGACAGATACACTGCCCGCCGCCCGCGCAGCCCCGTCGTTCGCCGCAAAAACAGGAGCACAACATAGAAGCCCCACAGCGCAAACGACAGCAAAACCTTCGGATCAAGAAAGTAGCCCGCGCCGAAACTCTCTTGCGCCAGAACCGACCCGATTAACAGGCCGGCAGTCATACATGGAAACCCGACTAGCAGTGCGCGATATGAAACCCGGTCAAGGGTCGCCAGCGGCGGCAGCCAACCAGTAAGGGCCTTCCTTTTAAGCCGGTGCTCCTGCCACAGAGACAGCATGCTGGCCCACATACTAACGATCAACGCACCATACGCAGTCAACAGCAGAATGATGTGGACCACGACCCATCCGCTGCGCACCGTTGGAGTAGGAAATAGCCGATGATCCGGCCCAACCGCTGGTAGCAGCGTCAGCAGAAAAATAAGGGGAAGCAGCAGCACTCCCGGCGAAAGGCTGCGAAGTCTGGCATAGTGAATGAAAAGCACTGCTGCCAGCAGCAGCGCAATAGAAGATTGCACCTCATGTGCTGCAGTTGGAAGCCAGCGATGGGCGGCATGCAGCATCTCCGCCAGGGCGACAAACTGAAACAGCGCGCCGCCAGCCGCTGCAGGTACGGCAATGCGTCGCCATTCGCGGCGGTCGTAGAGCACCGCGGGCAGAACGGCCAGACTCGCCAGTCCGTAAAGCAAAAGCGCGATGCGCAGCCAGAAGTGATACATCACAGGGCGTCTTCCAAAAGTCCGGGAACTACTTAGTATACGAGAGCTTAGGCGCTTTCTTATCAATCGGAGGGTGGTTGTGCGCCTCAGCCGCCACATTTCTCAAGAATCTTCAGGCACAGCTGCACAGGCGCGCCGCAACCGGCATCTCTACACAGAGGCCGGGTACACCAACCCGACGGACAACTCCCACAACTTTGAACAGGAGCTTTAAAAATGACCGACTATCGTATCCGCGCCGGCGAAGTACATGAAGACCAGGTAACCGCCTCGCTCGAACAGTTCTCTACCCGTTTCCCATCTAGCTTTTACCTCGGCGCGGCAGTCGCGTCGATCATCGGCTCACTCTCGCTGAAAATTGCCGGCCGCGACCGTGACGCATTGTTCGTCGGACAGTGGACGGCACCCTTTCTACTGCTGGGTATCTACAACAAAATGGTGAAGCAGCACGGCTCCGATGCACAGACTAAGCACGCTGAAGGAATCTAAACCCGCACTCAGTCCGGGCACGGTGCGGTATGCTGACGTTTTCCCGTGCCAACTGAAACGCCATCCGCATCTATCGACACGCAACTCACTCCGCTGATGCGGCAGTATTCGACTGCCAAGCAGCAGCACCCTGATGCGCTCCTTTTCTTCCGCCTGGGCGATTTTTACGAACTATTTTTTGATGACGCCAAACTCGCCTCGCGCGAACTGCAGATTACGCTGACGGCGCGCGACCGCGAGCGCGCGGTGCCGATGTGCGGCGTGCCTTACCACGCGGCTGAGGGTTATATCGCGAAGCTGTTGCGCAAGGGCTATCGGGTCGCGCTCTGCGAGCAGATGGAAGACCCGAAAGTCGCGAAGAAACTCGTGCGCCGTGAAGTGACGCGCGTGCTGACGCCCGGCACCTGCATCGACCCCACACTCGAGCAGGAGCGGAACAATTTTCTCGTCGCCGTTCACAGCACCCGCGACGCCGTCGGCCTCGCCGTGCTCGACGTTTCCACTGGAGAGTTCCGCGCCACCGAATATCACGGAGCCGACGCACAGGCCCAGTGCCGCGAAGAGCTGAATCGTCTCGCGCCGAGCGAGATCCTCCTGCCCGGCGATGACAGCCTGTTTGCCGGCACCGAAGAAGAG
>DATMOZ010000234.1:0-4120 GCA_035567995.1 Acidobacteriaceae bacterium | reverse complement strand
CGAATGCAGGGCAATCGAGTCCGACTCCGCCGGCGCCTGCTGCAGATGCATCGAAGTCCGGCACGCCGCAGAAGCAGGCCAATGTAAAACAGGGCAGCCTTGACGACGTCAACAGCATCGGAACGCGCGACCCCGGCAAGCGTGGAGTGGGGAACTGGTACTCAACCGAATCTGAAATCAAGGTGGGCAAGCAGTACGCTTCGGAACTCGAGAAGAGTGCAAAGCTGGTCACTGACCCGGTCGTAACGGAATATGTGAACCGCATCGGGCAAAATCTCGTGAAGAACTCCGACGCAAAAGTACCGTTCACGATCAAGGTGATCGACTCCGACGAAATCAATGCGATGGCGCTGCCCGGCGGATTTTTCTACGTCAACTCCGGCCTGATCCTGGCCGCCGATGAAGAAGCCGAACTCGCGGGCGTTATGGCCCACGAGATCGCCCACGTTGCCGCACACCACCAGATGCGCGAGCAGACGCGAATGAATTACGCGCAGATTGGCATGATTCCTCTAATGATCTTTGTCGGCGGATGGGCGGGCTACGGCGCCTACGAAGCCGCCCAGATTGGTATTCCTCTCACATTCCTGCATTTCTCCCGCACATTTGAGGCGCAGGCGGATTATCTCGGGCTGCAGTACATGTACAAGGCCGGGTATGACCCGCAAGCCTTCCTTACCTTCTTCGAGAAGATACAGGCCCTCAATAAGCAGAAGCCAGGTACGCTTTCGCGCGCTTTTGAAACGCACCCGCCGACGGGAGACCGCATCGAGACCTCGCAGAAAGAAATCGCGTCCATCCTGCCGGCAAAGCCGGAGTACGTAGTGACAACGTCTGAATTCGACGACGTGAAGGCCCGCCTTGCCCGCATCGAGAACAAACGCAAGATGGATGACGCGAAGGACGGCAAGAAGCCAACGTTGCGTCGCGCATCCGCCGGCGATGCACCGGCGACCACAGGAGACGATCGTCCGACGCTGCATCCTCGAAATAACTAGTTAATATTTCCAATTGAAGCTGAAGGCCGCATCTTTTCGATGCGGCCTTTTGCGCGTCGCGCGAACTCCATATCTCGCGAAAAGTTGCGCACGAATCCTCTTGTTTATTTTCGAATGGCCGCGGAACATCTGCGTCGGAACTGCGTTTCAGCAGGGGGAACGCATCGAGCCGATGCAAAGGCTGATGCGAGTCGCGAACTGCAAAACTGGAGATGAAAGATGAAGCGGGAATCTTCGATGGTTGTTTTCGGCGCGGCAATGCTGAGCTCCAGCATGCTGCTTGCACAGGCTGCTGCCCCAACCACCAATACGGTCGGCGGCCGTGAAGAAAATCAGCAGGACCGCATTGCACAAGGTGTGAAGTCAGGTCAGCTCACCGCCGGCGAGACGAAGAATCTCGAAGGACGCGAGGCAAACCTGAATCGCGAGATTCACGCGGATCGCGCTGCAAATGGCGGCACGCTCACCTCCGTCGAGCGTCAGCAGATCAATCATCAGCAGAACAACCTGAGCAAGTCCATCTCCGCGGACAAGCACAACGCGGCCACGCAAAACTACAAAGGCGAGGTTGGTGCGCGCCAGGAAAACCAACAGCATCGCATCGCGCAGGGCATCAAGAGCGGGAGCCTGAGCCCGGCAGAAGCAGCACGCGCGGAAAACCGTCAGCAGGGAATCAATCAGGAAATCCGCGCTGACCGCGCTGCAAACGGTGGCAAGTTGACCGCGGCAGAGCATACGCAGATCAATAGGCAACAGAATGCTGCAAGCCGGCAGATACGCCGCGAAAAACACGACGGTAGAGGCCGCTGATTTCTCTCGTGTGCAATGGAGAAAGGCGGAGAGCATTTGCTCTCCGCCTTTCTGGTTTCTACCGAATGTCGGCCTTCAACAGGGTTTTTTGGATTTTGCGCATCTTTCCATGATCGCGCTGTGCAGTTTTTCATGCAGATCGTCTGGCAGCTCATAGAGCTCGTTGTTGCGATAGATTTCTATCGTCTGGCGCGTGGTGTTGTAAGTAACAACACAGTGGTCACATGTACTCAAGTGTGTGCGCAGCTCAGCTCTGAGCTGTTGCTGGATGTTATGGCGCTCAAACAGTTCGTCGAGCTGTGCGATGAACTCAGTGCAGTTCACTTGCTGGCCCCTTCCGCGGTCGCTTCCTTCGTAGATCGGAAATAGCGACTCAGCCGTTCGCGCAGTTGCAACCGCGCGCGCAACAACCGCGACTTCACAGCAGGAATGCTGAGATTTAACGCCTCGGCAGTCTCCTCTGTCGACAGGCCTTCTACGTCGCGCAAAGTAAAGACCGTTCTGAAGCCTGGCGGCAAGCCCTGAATCGTCTTTTGCAAGATTTCCTTCAACTCCGCTTGTTTATATTGCTGCTCCGGGTTCGGGGTCCAGTCCGCGAAATCACGCGGCAGGGAACCGTCCTCCGTTTGAACGTCTTCGTCCATCGAAACTGTTTTCGCCGTGCGCCGCTTTCGCAGCCGCATCAGCGCTTCATTTACCGCGATACGCACCAGCCAGGTGTAGAACTTCGAGTTACCCTGGAACTGCTCCAGCTTCTGGTACGCCTTGAAGAACGCGTCCTGCACTACATCCTGCGCGTCTTCTCGGTTCTGCGTTATGTGCTGGGCAATACGAAAAACCTGCCGCTCGTACTGCCTCACCAACTGATCGAACGCCGCCAACTCACCAGCCCGCGCGCGTTCGACCAACGCCACGTCGGGGTGGATCTCCTGGCTTTCTGAGGATTGGATGGTTGACATTCCGGTAGGGTGCAAAAAAAAGGCCTTTCAACAGGGTAATTTCTTAGTCTAATCGCCGGGCGTCTTCGCCGCAATTGTGGGTTAGCACGTAACTGAGCGGTTTCCGAAAACGCTTCTGTTTGCTCGCTGGCATCCATTCAGTCGTAGAGTCAAAGGTGAAGAGAAATTACTGGCACCGAGGGGAAATGAAGCAGGGGAGAAGTAGCTCAATTAGTCGCGTCACGGTGGTGCTTGTCGCCGCATTGTGCGCGACATTCACGCTGTCGCTGCACGCGCAGCCCACGAAGCCATCATCGCACACCAGCACGACGAAGCACACCGTGACCCACAAGAGCACATCGAGTTCTCGAGGGGGAAAGGGTGGAAAGAAGAATCGTAAGACGAGCGCTGCCAGCCGCGCGAAAACAGCATCACTCAAGCGGGCGTTCACCGCGTCCTCTCAGTTGCGGCCCATGGCGCAGCAACTCAGTTCGTTCCGTACCCCGGCCGCGTATGCCGGCGTTTTGCACTATGCGCAGTCACACACCGGCGAGGCATCAGCCGCCGCATATCTGGCCCTGGGCCACGCATATCTTCTTGATAGACGGTTTCCCGAGGCAGTGAACTCGCTGCATGCCGTTACTCTGCACGGCAAGGCTCTGGATGACTATGCCGATTACCTGGCCGCGCAATCTTTATTGCAAGCGGGACAGTTCGCGGACGCTGCAGCCCAGTTGAACGGATTCGCGGAAAAATATCCCGACAGCATCTTCACCGGCAATCTACCGGTGCTGATGGGCACATTGCAGACACAGGCGGGCGATCCGCAGGCTGCGCTCCGCACCTTACAGCCCGCGCTCTCTACGCCCATTGGTACCCATGCCGATTTTCAATTCGCACTGGCGCGAGCCTATCAGGTGGCCGGAGACGCATCGCGCGCAGCCGAGTTGTATCGCCACATCTATGCGACGTTGCCGCTCTCAAATGAGGCGGCCATGGCGCGGACGCAGTTACAAGGAATGAGTTCCGCTGGCCAGGCCGAGGTTTTGAGCTATGCCGAACGAGAGGCCCACGCAAGCGCGCTGCTGGCGGCAAAGCGGTATAACGATGCTGCGAACGAATATCATGCGCTTGCTGCCGCATTGCAGACAGACTCGCTGGGCGCCCCCGCTGGTTCGCGAAATCGCTCGCTGGCCAATGCGGCTTACGCTGACTTCAAACATTCGCGTCACGTCAACCGCAGTGAAGTTGACCGTCTCGAAGACGGCGCTGACGAGAGCGGCGCTCTGCGGCTCTATCTGCTGATGGAGGACGCCCGTAGTCGCAACGACGACGTAGCGCAGCGCAACTATGTCGACCAGATCGCGCAGCGCT
>DATMOZ010000233.1:0-6790 GCA_035567995.1 Acidobacteriaceae bacterium | reverse complement strand
CGATGGGGAGGATAACGACAGTGCGATCGACCTCTTTCAACGGAAGTGGGTCCGCGGTCCCGGTGACGATTACTGTGTCCTCTATCGACGGTATCGAAGGGATAATGGGCTGAGAGGTAGAGTTCTGCGCGAATGCGACGGCAGCCGGGAGGAGAAATGTTGCGAGGATTGTCGAGCGGGCGTTCATCACCGCAGACGGATCCGGACGTCCTCACGCATCAGGTACAGGAAGAACACGAGGTTGGCCGCGGCCATGACCAACTGCTGCGGCTGGTGGCCATGCACATAAAACCAGATGTAGATGGACATCGCGAGGAACGCGGCCGCGAGAGACATGGCCCAGCCCCAGCGCTGCAATCGCAGCAGGCCAAGTCCGGCGACGGCGAACAACACCGTAAACGCGAAGACTATGATGCGCTGCTTGCCGAACGCGAAGCGCATCCCCGAATAGAAAGATGCGACCGACATGAGCAGCATGAAGGCGGAGATGGCGATGATGCCGGGGAGCAGTCCTTTTTTGTGCGGCTTAGCTTCGTCGGTCATGATGTCGTTTAAGGATACCAACTTGCGTCTAGTCGTCTTGCGAGCGCTAGAGCGTATGCAGGTAGGCCATCAGATCTTCCAACTGCTGCTCGTCGAGAGCATTGCCGAATGCGGGCATCATGTTGCGGCCGTGCAGGATGACCGCGTGCATGCGCTCATCATTGGCCGGAGCGCCACTTGGCAGGTACGGCTTCTTGTACAGTGCCTGCAGGCCGGGACCGTTCAGCGGCTTGATCGAATTCGCATGGTGGCAGCGCGCGCACTGGGCTTGAAATACAGCGTGGCCGCGCGCTTCCTGCGGAGTGAGTTGGTCCAGCGGCTTCGACGGAGGCAGCGTGTTGCACCCCGCCAGCAGCACGCTGCAGACAAATGTAACTGCTACAGTTGCGAATTGCTTTCGCACTAGGCGCGCCAATAGTCCCCGCGCCAGACCGTGATGGCATCCTTGATCTGGTCTGGATCGAGACGCTCGTCGAGCGCGCGTGCCGCAAGCGCGGACGCTTCATCATCATGCGCAAAGCGCAGTGCGATGAGCTGCTGCTTGGTCAGCTCGCCGAGACGGGCGCGATGGGATTCCGGCAGCAGCGTGGCGAGGCGGAGTTGTTCTTCAAGCCGGATGACGCGGTCCTGCACTTTCAGTGCGTAAGAGCGGGCCTTGCTCGCAAGCACGAGCAATGCGGCGGGGACAAACATCTGTGCCAGCGCCGGCAACAGATAGTTCAGCAGAGCCTGATGCAGAAATTGGTTTGCGGTAAAGTCGGCGCGATGTTTCCCGATGACGACGGCCAGGTATCCGGCGCGGTACACCGTCCATAAGAAATAGAGCGCGAGCACGGGCATCACGAAAAAGTGGTAAGCCGGGTCCCAGCGTGTGTGGTTAGCGCGTGTCTGTATGGGCTCTGACATGGTGCTCCTTAGTTGGCCGCGGCGATGGCGGCGACGACTCGGTCGATTACGTTGCGCGAAGTATCGCTGGCCGTGACATGGTTGTTACACAGAATAGAGAAAACAAGTGTCTTTCCGCTCGCGGCGACGACATATCCGCTGAGTGCGTTTACCTCGGCCAGCGTTCCCGTCTTGCCAAAGACCCTGCCCGCGAGCGAATCGTGTGTGAAGCGGGCCGTGAGTGAACCATCCACTCCGCCGACCGGAAGTGTCTGGCGAAAAGCTTCTGCCCACGGTTGTTGTGAAGCGTACCGCAGCAAGGTAGTGATCGCGCGTGGCGTGACCTCATCGTCCATTGAAAGGCCAGATCCATCGTACAGAAAGAGATCGTTCGCGGCGACGCCCGCGTCCTGGGCGAACTGGCGGACGACGCGCACGCCTTCTGCGAGAGAGCCATCGTCTCCCTGCGTCTTGCCCAGCAGGCGCAGCATCAGCTCGGCGTGGAGATTCTGGCTCACCTTGTTAATGACCATCAGGTCCAGCGCGAGGGGTGGCGCCGGCCTGGTGGCCAGCGTGTAGGGCTTGGGTACTGGCAGAATTGTCTGGCCCTGCCCGGCAGCGTATGGCTTCAGCGCGATCGGCTGCCGCGTGTGCTCGTTGAAGTCCTGGGTCGCTTCCGGCAGGCGGTGCCGCGCACGCGCCTTGCCCTTGACGTCGATGCCGCGCGCGATCAGCATCTCGCGGAAAGCCACAGCGGCGTATTCCGCCGGGTCCTCGATGGAGAGCGCAAGATGGACGTCCGGGCTGCCGACAGGGATGGTTCCGTACACGCGCACGATGCGCGATCCGGGCTGGCGGTCGACTCCGATTTGCGGTGCTGTGCCGTGCGGCGATGTCAGGATCGAGCTCTGCAGCGTGTAGTACTGGACGGCGGGGTCGAACTTCGTGGTCGCCGGCTCGCCCTCCGTCGTCGGAGCAATATTGAGCATGACGATGTTGTCATTGATGGTCAGCGCGGAGACCGGCGCGCCATACTCCCATTGCAGATCGTCCCATGCCCAGCCGGTGCCATAGCGCTCAAGCGGATAGCAGGTGTCGTCGCCGATGATGTCGCCGTTGATGGAGCGAATGTCTTTGGCCCGCACCTGGTCAGCCAGCTTTTCAAGTTCGCGCAGCGGTGGAGGCGTGCGTTCCGTCTTCGCGTTGTAAGGCAGCACGCGGCCTGACAGTGAAGGATCTCCACGTCCGACGATTTCCAGATCATCGCCCTGCTTGCCGTCGGGCGTCGTTGCGTAACGCACAGATGTCTCGTAGAAGCGGCCGGCCTCGTGGATGTCAGGCCCCAGCAATGCAAATGCGGCCGCCGTGGTGAACAGTTTTGCGTTTGAAGCGGGGGTAAAAAGCTGGCCGTCATTCATCGAGAAGACGCTGTGTCCGTCGAGGGTGGTGGCCGAGATGCCCCAGTGGGCGTGTGATGTGTCGGCCGTGCCGAGAATGCTGCTGATCTGCTGCGTGAGGGGGGCGTTGCCGGCGACTTCCGCCGGAGCAGGCGCTTGCGACGACGGAGAAGTAGCGACAGGTGGCGTCGCCGGTGGTTGCGACCATGCTGCGGGGACGATCATCGCCGCGGCAAGCAGGAACCGGACAAAACTTTTGTCGGGGCGAAAAGCCATCTCGACCGGAGTTTAGCATCGGGTTCTGCATACAATGAATACTCCTATGCTTGTATGCCCCCGCTCGAAATTTGACTGGAAGTTGCGAAGCCGTACGCTCCCCCTGGGAGTGCGCACCGTTCTGATGGGAATTGTGAACACCACGCCCGACTCGTTTTCTGACGGCGGGCAGTTCGTCGACTCTGAAGGCGCCACCGCACATGCACTGCGCTTGATCGATGAGGGTGCCGACATCGTGGACATCGGCGGCGAATCGACTCGACCCGGCATGCATGTGGCGGTATCGGCTACAGAGGAACTGGATCGCGTGTTGCCTGTGGTGCGGGCGGTGCGGCGGCTTCGTCCGGACGCGGTGATCTCTGTCGATACGTACAAAGCCCGTACCGCGCAGGCCGTCGTAGAGGCCGGCGCTGACATTGTGAACGACGTCAGCGGCCTGACCTGGGACAGCGAAATGGCCGCTACCTGTGCCGCGCTACGTTGCGGAGTTGCAATAATGCACACGCGCGGCCGCTGGGAGGACTGGAAAAATCTGCCGCCGCTGCCGCGCGACGAAGTCATTCCGCTCGTCCGCGGGGAACTGCAGGAGCGCGTCTCGGCCGCACTGGCCGCGGGCATCGATCGGGAAAGCATCCTGCTCGATCCGGGCGTCGGATTCGGCAAACGTATGGAAGAAAACTATCCATTGATCGCACATCTCAACTCCATCGGAGAACTCGGATTTCCGCTGATGGCCGGTGCCTCGCGGAAGGGCTTTCTCGGACAGTCGATTGCAGCGCGCACGGACGGTGCGGCTCCCCCCGTGGATCGACGCCTTTATGCAACGCTCGCCGCGAATACAGCGGCGATTCTGTGCGGCGCCCATATCCTGCGCATTCACGATGTGCGTGCCGCGCTGGAGGCCGCTGCTGTCGCCGATGCGGTCCGCGAAGCGGCAGAGAGTAACTAAGGCGCGTGCTACCATCGGCCATCCGCTGGAGGCTCCCCGTTATGCGCGTTACCCACTTGCGCAGGCAAGCCCTGCTTGCTGCGCTTGCTGCATTCGTATCCATTCCGCTCGCCGCCTTTTCGCAACAACCTTCAACAGCACCTGCAGACATAGTCATCAAAGATGCGACCGTCATGACGGCCTCGCACGGAACCATTCCGCACGGCAGCGTGTGGGTACACGACGGCAAAATCGCCGGCGTGGGCACAAGCGTGAACGCGCCTGCATCCGCCACCGTGATTGACGCGGCGGGGAAATACGTCACACCAGGAATCGTCGATCCGCACTCGCACTCGGCGCTCGGCGACGATGTGAATGAAGCGACCAGCCCGGTGACTCCGGCGCTGATGATGGTCGATGCGTTCGATAACAGCGACAAGGCGCTCTACCAGGCGCTGGCGGGCGGCGTGACGACGGAACTGCTGCTGCATGGCTCCGCGAACATGATTGGTGGCCAGGCCGTCGTGATCAAAAACAAGTTCGGACTGTCGCGCGACGCAATGCTATTTCCCAACGCACCGCGCTCGATCAAATTCGCAAGCGGAGAAAATCCGAAGCGGGTGTACGGCGGCCGCAACGAATCTCCTTCGACCCGCATGGGAAATTTTGCCGTGATGCGCCAGGCATTTGAGGACGCGAAGGCCTACACGGCCTCATGGGACCTCTACAACGCCAAGGTGAAGAGAGGCGACAAAGACGCAGTTGCGCCCAAGCGCGACTTGAAGCTTGACGCGCTGGCCGATGTGCTGGCGGGAAAGATGTACGTGCAGATCCACTGCTATCGCGCCGATGAGTTTCTGACGGAAGAAGCGCTGGCGAAAGAGTACGGCTACAAGATTCGCGCCTTCCATCACGCGCTTGAGATGTACAAAGTGGGCGACAAGATCGCCCCGACGGGCACCGCAATCGCGACCTTCGCTGATTGGTGGGGATACAAGGATGAGGCGTGGGATGCGATTCCGTGGAACGCGGTGATGAGCATGCGCGAAGGCGTGCGCGTGGCGTTGAAGAGCGACTCCAACGACTACATTCGGCGCCTGAATCAGGAAGCCGGCAAGATGATCCACTACGGCGGCGCGACGGAGGAAGAAGCGTTGCAGATGATCACGATCAATCCCGCGTGGATCATCGGCGTGGACGATCGTGTCGGCTCCATCGACACCGGTAAAGACGCCGATCTCGTTATCTGGGACAAGGACCCGCTCTCGACGTACGCGCGTGCTGAGAAGGTTTATATCGACGGCGACCTGTTCTTTGACAGCGCGCAGCCGGGCTTTGGCACGACGCATTTTAGCGGCCCAATGCACGAAGCGGGCTTTGGCGGCGCGGACGATGACGGAGACGCACAATGAAGAGAATCCTGACTGCATTTGTAACTGTGGCGGTGTCATATTGCGCCTTGTGTGCGCAAGCTCCTCGCCCGACGTCTCATGTCGTTGGCAAGCCCGGTGACCTGACGATGAATGTGAACGGCGACGCGGCCGGCCCGGTGGCGATTACCGGCGGCAAGTTGCTGACGGTGACGCATGGGGTGATTGAGAACGGTGTAATCGTTCTCTCCGGCGGGAAGATTGCCGCGGTCGGCGGGCCGGGGACAGCGATTCCCAAGGGCGCGCAGATTGTAGACGCGAAGGGAATGACGGTGTATCCCGGCCTGGTGGATGCGGAGACGAATCTCGGCTTGATCGAGATTGAGGCGGACCTTTCGAGCAATGACCTGGTCGAAACCAGCGATGAGATCATGCCGCAAATGCAGGTTGCGGAGGCGTTTCACGCGGAGACGGTGCGCATTCCGGTCGCGCGCTTGAATGGCGTCACCAATGCGATCGTGGCGCCCGCTTCAGAAGATTCTGTTGCAGGCCAGGACGCATTCATTCAGTTGTACGGGCACGACCGCGACCAGATGATTCTCGGTCGCGACGTTGCGCTGGCGATGAATTTCAGCGGCGAGCAGCGTCGCCAAGCACGTCGCGGCAATCCGCCAAAATATCCTTCGACGCGCATGGGGCTTGCGACGCAACTGCGCCAGGCGTTTCTCGACGCGCAAAACTACGAGCAGACCATGGCGCACGACACGGAAAAACAGAATGCCGACAAGAAGGCACCGCCGAAGCGTGACCTGAAGCTTGAGGCGCTTCTGCCGTATCTGAAAGGCGAAAAGCCGGTTGTTCTTGGCGCGCACGAAGGCTACGAGGTCGAAGTCGCGATGGAACTCGCACAGGAGTTTCATTTGAAGGTGATCCTGAGCCACGTCGAACACTCGCAGGATGTGCTCGACAAGATTGCGTCGTACCACGTTCCGGTGATCGTCGGGCCGATTTATACGGCTCCGGCGCCGAATGAGCGCTATGACGCGGTGTATTCGCTACCGGCACAGTTACAAAAGCGCGGCGTGAAGATTGCGATTGCCTCCTATGACACGCAGAACGTTCGCAACCTTCCGTATGCTGCGGGATACGCGGTGGCGTATGGGTTGCCGTACGACGAGGCGCTGAAGGCGATCACGCTGAACCCGGCGGAGATGTTCGGCTGGGGAGACAAACTCGGCTCGCTCGATGTGGGCAAGATGGCGAATGTGGTGATCGCGAATGGCGATCCGCTCGACGTGAAAACGGATGTGAAGCAGGTCTACATTCAGGGCATCGCTGTGTCGATGGAAAGCCGTCAGACGAAGCTGCGGGATGCGTACATGAAGAAGTAG
>DATMOZ010000232.1:0-9721 GCA_035567995.1 Acidobacteriaceae bacterium | reverse complement strand
GCCTCCATGCCAGCAAAGCGCGCGCGAAACTTGGCATTCGCGGAACGCAGGGACATCTCACCATCCACTTTCAACTTGCGAGTCAAATTTGAGGCAGTAAACAACAGATCGCCGCTTTCCTTAGAGATTTCAGCCTCATTTCCAGCCAGGACCGCCGTTTGTAGTTCGGATATTTCTTCCTGCATCTTTTTGAAGACGCCTTCCGCAGTCGGCCAGTCGAAGCCCACCTTGGCAGCCTTTGCAGCCAGCTTCTCAGCCTCGATTAGTGCCGGCAGGTTTCGCGGCACGCCATCCAAAAAGCTCTCCGCTGGCGCAACTTTGTCGGCGCGCTCCTGCTGCTTAATCGCTTCCCAGTTTTTCAAGACTGCCTTTGAATCCGCCGCATCAACATCGCCAAAAACATGCGGGTGGCGCCGAATCAGTTTCGCATTCAGGTTAGCGACGACGTCCGATATATCGAAGTGGCCAGCCTCCGCCGCCATCTGCGAATAAAACAAAACCTGCAACAGTAGATCGCCCAGTTCGTCTTTCAGGTCGGGCCAATCGCATCGCTCAATCGCGTCAAGCACCTCATAAGTTTCTTCAAGGGTGTAGCGCTTGATGGTATCGAAGGTCTGTTCGCGATCCCATGGGCATCCGCCTTCGCCACGCAGGCGCGCCATGATGTCGACCGCCCTTGCAAACCGTGCCGCTGCATCCTGATTCTCAGCCATTCCAACAATGTAGCAACTTGCCCGCCGGCGGAGTTGCTGCTTTACTCGACGCGTGACTCTCGCCGTCATCGCATTCGTACTCGGCCTACTTTTCGGCAGCTTTCTTAATGTATGCATCACGCGGCTGCCGCTTCACGAGTCCATTATTCGACCACGATCCCACTGCCCCCGCTGCGCCCACGCACTCGCTTGGTACGATAACGTTCCCCTCGTTAGCTTCGCGCTGCTTCGCGGGCGTTGCCGCCAGTGCAGCGTCGCGATCTCGCCGCGCTACCCGCTTGTCGAATTCGCGGTCGCCGTTTTCTGGTTCGCTTGCGTGCTCCTCTTTGGGCCAACGATTCAAGCATTTCGCACCGCTGTCCTTTGCTGGCTACTCATCGGTTTATTCGTTACCGACATCGAGACCTACACACTGCCGGACGCACTCACGATACCCGGCGTCGCTCTGGGCTTCGCGTTCGCCGCGGCAGCTGCCCCGGCAGGCCACAGACTGGCAGGGTTTGCACATGCAGTTATCACAGCCTGTGTTTTCGCGGGCTTGTTTCTCGCGATTCGCAAACTTTACTGGTTGTGGCGACGCAAAGAAGGCATGGGCCTCGGAGATATAAAGCTGATCGCATTGATTGGATCGTTTCTCCTCTTTAGCCGCACCACTGTTGCTCTGTTCGTTGCTGTGCTTGCTGCGTCGCTCTTCTCAGTGGTGCTCGTGATTAGGAAAAAGGCCGATGCCGGACAAGTGCGAATTCCGTTCGGCACATTCCTCGCTGCTGGCGGACTGATAAGCGCTTTTGCAGGCTCGAGGATTCTCGACTGGTACCTCCGTTTTTTCTACTGAGACGAGCCGGACGCTGTTGCCGCTTTCACGCGAACAAGTTGTTTTGCATGATGCCGCGCATGCACTCGATGAAACTTCCGCCACTGGCAAACCGTAAGAGGCCCCAAGTCAATATGTGTGACGACCGGCCGAGATGGGTACACGGCCTGAACACGGTCGAGGGCTGTGTCCAGCTTAGTCAACGCGGCACGAACGTTTTGAGCCAGCCCTGCCCCATCTTGCGCCGCAAGAGTAACAACGCCGGGCCGCACCCGCTCCGGTGCTTTGCGTCCAGGCGGAAAGTAACCCATGTCGATGATCACCCACTGCCAAAAGCGCAATCTGAATGAAAGCGGGCTTTCGAGAGGTCGCCCTTTGGCCAGGCGGCCATCGAGCGAGGCGGTACACGTGGCATATGTTGCCAGCAAATGCTCGATCACCTGCCGCACGCTCCAGAGGGAGACATCCCCATGAGGGTGCGCCTGGGTCACTGAAACATCCAGGCCTTCCAACTCCCTCGATAGAGCCGCGTACGTTTGTTGAAGTACAGGATGCATGCGATCAATGCTTTTGAGGAGCTTCAAGTTCAGCGATGGCCTTTTGCGCCTGCTTCGCTTTCTTTCCCTGAGGAGCCAGCTTTAAATAAGTCTTATACGCCTCGACCGCTTGATCACGCTTCCCTAATTTGCGCGCAGACTCCGCGACACCGAACGCTGCCGTCTCGTCGTCGGGCACAAAGTGGAGGGCTTCGGCATAACGACTCAGCGCTCCTGCATAGTTTCCGTCCTTGAAATACAGGTCGGCTATCTCCTCGTCTCTCAGTGCGATTCGATCTGCGTGAGGGGTTCCGATTGCGCTCTCGCCGTCCAGATGCAGTTTGCGGCGCTCCGGAGTCGCTGGTGCTGCCGCATCGTCATCGTCGAGCGGCTTGTATCCGGAGCTACTCGAACTCTCGCCGGCAGCCGGCGGTTCAGGTGTCACAGGGCTCGCCGGAGCCTCGGGCTTGGCTTCTTGCTGCTGCTTTGCGGCTTCAGCGGCCTTGCGCGACACATCCTCGGGAAACGGATTGTCATCAGCAGCGGCTGGCGGTGGCGTTGAAGCGGGAGGCGCCTGCTTCTGCGGTGCTTGCGCCTTCGGCTGCTGCGCAGCCGACAAACCGGTCAGCAGAAAAGCAGCCAGCAACACGGGAACAAACCGGACCTGCATACGGACATTTTACGCCGCGTCGTCGTGGCGCTCCCCGCGATTGATATACTCGCGACAAAACGGGATATCGCTTCAAACTATGGGTCTCATCATCCGCTCCTCCAGTATTCATGCCGCCGGTTGCTACACCACGGCGGCGATCGCCCGCGGCACGCATGTTGTCGAGTACACCGGTCCACGAATTTCCAAGGACCGCGCCGACGAGAAATATGAAAACAGCCCGACCACTTATCTTTTCGGGCTCGGCGACGGCGAATTTGTAATCGATGGGCATGGAACGGCGATGTTCATCAATCACTCCTGCGATCCAAATTGCGAGACTGAAGAGATTGACGGTCATGTCTGGATCATTGCCTTGCGCGATATTCCTGCCGGCGCTGAACTGACGTATGACTACCAGCTCTACGATGGCGGAGACGATGATGCGGCGCGCTGCAACTGCGGCGCACAGAAATGCCGCAAAACAATGTATTCAGCCGACGAGTTGAAAAAACGGGGTCGCAAGACAAAGAAGTCCGCTGCGGAGAGGCCCCGCAAAAAGAGATCTCCGCAGGCAAAAAGGCAATCCGCCGCGGGGCGCAAGAAATCCACACCCGTCAAACGGCGCCGCTGACTCCGGAGCTACAATCGAGCCGGATGCCGTATCTCGTTCTCGCCCGCAAATATCGTCCGCAGCTGTTCCGAGAAGTCATCGGTCAGGACCACGTTACGCATACTCTGCTGAACGCGCTCACGCAGCGCCGTATCGCACATGGATATATCTTCAGCGGCCATCGTGGCATCGGCAAAACCACCATTGCGCGCATACTTGCAATGGCACTCAACTGCCGTAACGAAATTGGCTCGGCGGAGAGACCGAACGCGGAACCTTGCGGCGTCTGCGACTCTTGCGCCGAGATTCGCGCAGGCAACGCGGTCGACGTGATCGAGATCGATGCAGCAACCAACCGCGGCATCGATGAGATTCGCGAGTTGCGCGATGCTGCACGTTACAGACCGTCACGCGATCGCTACAAGATCTACATCCTTGACGAAGCGCACCAGATTACTGATGCTGCCTTCAATGCACTGCTGAAAACGCTCGAGGAGCCACCAGATCACGTCATCTTTATGATGGCAACGACACAACCGGAAGACATCCCGCAAACGATCCGCTCACGCTGCCAGCACTACAGTTTTCACGCCGTGCGCTTTGACGATATCGTCGCTCAACTTCGCCACATCGCCGGCGAAGAAGACATCAACGCCGACGAGGAAGCCCTGGCGTTACTCGCTGAAGCGGGCGACGGTTCGATGCGCGACGCCCTATCGATCATGGACCAGGCCATCGCAAGCGCCCCAGTTGACGAGTCGGGCAAAGCCCGCGTTGACGCCCCGGCGATTCGCGATTTGATGGGCAATGTGCCCAACTCTGTGTTCGAGCGGATTCTAAAAGCGGTCAGCGCGAATCAGAGCGTAACTGTGCTGACCGAAGCTGCCGGCCTGCTTGACGCAGGACACAGTCCCCAGCAATTGGCCCGGCAGTTCGTCCGCTATCTTCGCAATGCGGTCGTCGCTCGTCTGGCGGGAGAGTCGAGCGACTTGCTGCAAATCTCGCCCGATGAGCGCCAGCGCGTGTTCCAATCAGCGATGCTTTTCGGTGAAGAGGAACTGACACGGTTTCTAAACGTCATGCTGCGCACCTTTGATGAGTTGAATTACCGCCAGGAGCAAAGGTTTCACTTGGAACTCGGTCTGCTCAGGCTCGTCCATCTCCAGCGTTTGCTGCCTGTTGAAGAAATTCTCACCGGCGCTGCTCGCTTAAGCGCGCCGGCACCCCGCCCCAGCAGCGCGACGACCCACGCGCCAGCTACCAAAATAGCTGCGCCAACCGTTTCAGCCGCCGCCCCATCACGCCAGGCGCCGCCCTCTCCGTTTGAAGCTGACAAGGCACGCAAGGAGACGACGGCTCCCCCTCCCGGGCCGTCTGTTGGACGCCCGTCGGCGGGTGCCGTGCAAGCCGAGCCGGTACCGCTTCCCGAGGATGTTTCATCGCCCGCAGCGACTGCAGCGAGCGCAACGCTCGATGTCGATACTGTGCGCGCAGCGATTCTCAATGCGCTCGCGGAGCGCGGTCACGCCACAGTGACTACGCTGTTAAGCGACAGCCAGTGGTCACAGAGTGCGACCGGAATAGAGGTGCAGACATCAACGTCAAAGACGTTGCTTGGGGTCGCATACAACCAGGAGGCAGAGAAGATCGCGAAGGAAGTTTTGCGCACGCAGGCGCCCGCCGGCATGCGGATCACGGTTCTGCCCGGCAATGGCAGCACGCCGCAGACTTCGTCCGCCCCTGCTCGTAACACAGGAAGTTCCGCGAAAGCGCTGGAACATCCAGGGGTGCAGCGGGCGCGAGATCTCTTCCGCGCCGAGGTTCGCTCGGTCGTCGATTTGCGAGAGAAGCACTAGGAGTACCGTATGGATTTGAATCAAGTGCGAGAGATGATGTCGCAAGCGAAAGATCTGCAGGGCAAGGTACAGGAAAAGTTGGCACACACGGTTGTCGAAGGTTCGGCTGGCGGAGGTGCCGTGCTAGTAAGGATGAACGGCAAAAAAGAAGTCCTCGCGGTAAAGATCGATGCTTCTGCGGCCGCAAGCAGCGGTCTGGCGGACATAGAAATGTTGCAGGATCTGATCGTCGCGGCATGCAACGATGCGGGACGCCGCGCGGATGAAGCGATGCGTTCAAATCTCTCGGGAATGCTCGGCGGCCTCGACCTGCCGCCCGGGCTGATGGGATGAGCCGTTTCGCAGAACCGATGTCGCGCCTGATCGAGCAATTGCGCAAATTGCCCGGCGTGGGCGCGAAGAGCGCACAGCGATATGCCTTTTACATCCTGCGTTCGAGCGAGAGTGACGCGGACGCTCTGGCTGACGCTATACGTGCACTCAAGTCTTCGCTGCGGCTTTGCTCGACCTGTAACAACATCACTGATGTTGATCCGTGTGTCTATTGCATCAGCCTGACGCGCAATCGCAGATTGGTATGCGTTGTCGAAGAACCGACCAACATCAACAGCGTCGAGAAATCACGTGGCTATTTGGGCGTGTACCACGTGCTGCACGGCACCTTGTCTCCTCTGCACGGCGTGGGACCTGATGATTTGCGGCTGAACAATCTACTGAAACGTGTCAGAGACGGCGAAGTAGACGAGATCATCCTGGCTACAAATCCTACGACTGAGGGCGAGGCGACAGCTGTGTATGTAGCTGAGCGCCTGCGCGAGGTTCAGCCGCAGATCCGGCTGACGAGAATCGCTACCGGTATACCCGCCGGCAGCGATATCGAATACGCAGATGAAGTGACGATGACTCGGGCGATTGAAGGGCGCCGCGAAATCTAGCTGCGCAATCTCGCAAGCAGATCCTGTGGATGAACTGGTTTCGCGAGAATCTCAAACTCGTGGCCTTTGGCGCGCGCCCCCTCCAGCAGATCAGCAGTGGCCGCCTGGCCAGAGAACAGCAGAATTTTGCAATCGGGCAGAATGCCGCGAATCTGGATCGCTGCATCGATGCCGTTCATGTCGGTCATGATGACGTCAGAGATCAGCATGTTTGGTCGCAGGCTTCGGGCCATTTCCACGGCCTTCTCACCGCTGTATACCGCAGTCGCTTCAAAGCCGCTCTGATTCAGAATGATGGACAGCGTGTCGGCGATCACGCGTTCGTCGTCCGCTACCAGAACCTTCGGCTTCGCTGGTGTTTCTGCCATTCGTTTCTCTCTTTCGCCCGCTTCGCATGCCCGCAGACGGCCATTGGACCGCCGTAGACCTGAGCAAAAACAAAAACAGGAGTTCGCTCTGAGATGATACCGCCCCACTCCCGAATGCTCCAAGCGAATCGACACTTACCTGTCAATAAGATGTTCACGCTTGCTTTGATACAGTGGTTCTATCGAGGGCAATTGGCCGCCGTGCCAGCGCAAATCTTATGTCCGAGCCGATCATCCGGGCCGAGCAGGTGGAAAAGTACTATGCGCAGCCCAGCGAAAACCGTATTCAGGTAATTGCGCCGACCAGTCTGTCCATAGTTCCCGGAGAGATCGTTGCGTTACTGGGGCCATCGGGCTCCGGGAAGTCTACATTGCTGCGCATGCTGACAGGGCTGTCTCAACCCTCCGCAGGCCAGGTTTATTGGCACGAACGGCCAATCGCACGCGCGGATGTAAATGTCTCAATCGTCTTCCAGAGCTTTGCTCTCTTTCCATGGCTGACTGTGTATGAGAATGTAGAAGCCCCGCTGCAGGCGCGCGGCATACCACCAACACTGCGTCGCGAACGCAGCATGCGCATGCTGGATACAGTCGGTCTCGACGGATTCGAAGGCGCATACCCAAAGGAGCTTTCCGGGGGAATGCGTCAACGTGTCGGATTCGCCCGAGCGCTGGTCGTAGAGCCCGAGGTACTTTTCATGGATGAGCCTTTCTCCGCTCTCGACGTACTGACGGCGGAGAACCTGCGTTCAGAACTGCTCGAGCTATGGGAAAAGAAGACCTTGCCGACGAAGGCGATTTTCCTGGTCACGCACAATATCGAAGAGGCCGTGCTGTTGGCCGACAGAATTATTGTTTTAGGGCGTAACCCCGGGCACATCCGGGTTGACTTCAAGGTCGGCCTTTCGCAGCCGCGGGTAAAGAAGTCGACGGCGTTCACCCAGATGGTCGATTACATCTACAAGGTGCTGACACAACCTGATGCAAAGACGCTTGAATTGCCCGAACACATTGCAGGACGCGCTGTCCGCGACCAGCGTTTAATGCACTACCAGATGCTGCCGCACGCCCGCCCAGGCGGCATTGCCGGGCTACTTGAGATGTTGATAGACCACGGCGGTCGAGATGATATCTATCGCCTGGCAAACGGGCTCAGCTTCAACATTGATGATTTACTGCCAATTGTTGAAGCTGCACAGATGCTCGGCTTTGTGAAGGTCGAAGAAGGCGATGCGAGCATTACTCCAAGCGGCCGCGAATATGCCGAGTCCGAAATTCTCAAGCAGAAACAGCTCTTTCGAAAAGCAGCCCTTGAGAACATTCTCCTGCTGCGGCAGATTGTTCGCGCCCTTGAAACCAAGGCTGATCATTCGCTGCCCGAGGAGTTCTTCCACGACGTGTTGGATGAACAATTCAGCGAAGACGAAACCACCAGGCAACTGGAAACGGCGATTAACTGGGGGCGCTTCGCAGAGTTGTTCGATTTTGACGCGAGCCGGCGCCGTTTCGTACTGCCAGAACCAGAAGAGACCGCAGTGACTGTAAGTGAAGGTGGCGATGTAGCGTCATGATCGCTTCTCCTCCTACAGTCAAGAATATTGCGCCGCCGGCGCAAACGCTGTCGCGGACGCAAGTGATCTGGAGAACATGGCCCTTCTTCCTCGACCTGTGCATTGCTGTGTTGGGGCTCGCGGCTTTCTACGGTGTACTGACGATCGCGCGTTACTGGTCTTCGGCTGCGAACACGACGGTCGCCATCTCTCACTCACCGCGGATGTTGCCACTGTACAGCTTCTATTCCTGCGTGCGAATTCTGCTCGCGTATCTTTTCTCGCTCGCGTTCGCAATTGGATACGGATATTTCGCGGCAAATCATCGACGCTCAGAACCATTTATGATCGCCGCGCTCGACATCCTGCAATCCATCCCGGTGTTGAGCTTTCTGCCTGGGGTCATGCTTGCCATGGTCGCATTATTTCCCCGCCAACAGATCGGCGTTGAACTTGGCTCAATTCTCCTCATCTTCACCGGACAAGTGTGGAACATGGCATTCAGTTTCTACAGCTCGATGAAGAGCTTGCCGTCAGAGCTTAGAGAAGCAACATCGATCTATCGCCTCAGCGCTTGGCAGCGCTTTTGGCAGCTTGAGCTACCCTATTCGGCCATCGGCTTGATCTGGAATTCAATGGTATCGGTCGCCGGTGGTTGGTTTTTCCTCATGGTTTGCGAGATGTTCGTTCTCGGCAATCGTGACTTTCGCTTGCCGGGCCTCGGGTCATATCTATCGACAGCATCCGCCACAGGAGACACACGCGCAATCATTTGGGGTCTGTGCGCGGTTATCGGCATCATCGTCGCAACAGACCAGCTTGTCTGGCGGCCATTGATCACATGGTCTGACAAGTTCAAGTTTGAGCAGGTCGAGACATCGCACCGCGTGCGGTCGCCCATCCTGCATTTGCTGCAGCACTCGTCGGCCCTGCTATTTATTCGCAGCAAAACCCTGGACCCGATTTCAGAGGGCATTTATTCCCAACTCGCAAAGCGGAGTGACCGCAGACGGGCATCACCGCCAGGCACGGAAGACAAGCCCCGACGCGGACTTCGCATCGCTGCTCTCATCATCGCAGTTGTAGTTGCCCTCTACGCCGCGTGGCATGCCCTCGCAATGATCAGGGATGTGAGTGGCGCCGAATGGATCATGCTGCTGAAAGGTGCGGCGGCAACCTTCCTGCGTGTCAACGCTGCTCTTCTAATCGCCTCCGCTTGGACGATTCCGGTTGGTGTTGCCATCGGATTCCACCCTCGGTTAGCACGGATTGCGCAGCCATTCGCGCAGATAGCCGCATCCGTGCCCGCTACCGCGTTATTCCCGGTTCTGCTGATTGGACTCATCAAGCTTGGCGGCGGGCTGGGTCTCGGATCGATCCTGCTAATGCTGCTCGGGACGCAGTGGTACATCCTGTTCAATGTCATCGCGGGCGCGATTGCCATTCCAACTGATCTCCGCGAGGTTTCGGCGCTATTCCGCTTCACCAGCGCTCAACGTTGGCGGACTGTGATTCTGCCCGGAATATTTCCATTTCTTCTCACGGGCCTGGTTACGGCTTCGGGCGGCGCGTGGAATGCCAGCATCATTGCGGAATACTTCCACCTGAAAGATCGCACGCTGCAGACCCTCGGTCTGGGCGCGCAGATAAGCGCCGCTTCTGATGCCGGACAGTTTCACATACTGCT
>DATMOZ010000231.1:0-7021 GCA_035567995.1 Acidobacteriaceae bacterium | reverse complement strand
CGATAAGAACAATCTCGAGCGGCTGGGCAGGCTGTTCTGGTTCACGGTGGAGTTCGGCGTGATTCGCCAGGCGGGCAAGATCAAGGTCTACGGCAGTGGACTGATTTCATCGCACGGCGAGTGCACGCATGTAATCGAGGGCGGACCGGAGATTCGACCGTTCAACCTGGACCAGGTGCTTGATCAGGAATTCTCGACTTCAGAGATGCAGAAGGTGCTTTACGCCGTGGAGTCATTCGACGAGATCTACGAGGCCACGCAGGAAGCAGAGCGGCGGCTGGGCTAGAGCGCGACTGCGGCTGTTGACGAAACCATCACCTGTGCCGTGAAAGCAACCAGTGGTGTGCGATTTTCATCGTGCATTCGCAGGGCAGTCGCAGAATAATGTTTGTGGGGGAGCTCCCGTGCCGCGGATTCAATTTCACCAGAGTCTCGCCGAACTGAAAGACAAATTGCTTGCCATGGCAGCGCTTTCGCAACAGGCGCTGGATGCCGCGCTTGACGGGTACTTCAAGTCGGACGCCTCGCTGTGCCATTACGTATACGAGAACGAGCCGGCGATCAATTCTGCCGAGCGGGAACTGGATGAGATGGCGTACGATCTGCTCGCAATGCAGCAGCCGATGGCCATCGATCTGCGCTTCATTCTTGCGGTCATCAAGATCAACAGCGATCTTGAACGCATTGGCGACCAGAGCGTCAACATCGCGCGGCTGACGGAAGCCGTGCTGGATGAGCCCAAGGTCGAGTTGCCGGTAGACATTGAGGCGATGGGGGAGTTCTCGGTCAGCATGATCCGCATGGCGGTGCAGTCGCTGCTGGAAGCAGACACCGACCTGGCCGAGCGCGTGCTGGTCATGGATGACGTGATCGACGACATGAATCGCAAGGCGCATGGCGCATTGATGAAAGTGATGGAGGCGGGCTCTCCTGCAGCGATGCAGGCATTGAACGCGTTGATCATCGCGCGCAACCTGGAACGCATTTCGGATCATGCGACGAACATCGCAGAAGACGTCATCTTCTGGGTGCGCGGAGCGGATGTGCGGCACAAACTCACGACGTTTTCGGAATAGGCCTCAGCGCGTAAGTAATAGCGCGAGTGTCGACAGCGTCAGCGCGGGGAGTATCACTAATAAACCGATCCGCGAGAACGTCGCACCCGTCACATCGATATCTTCCTTGCGCAGCGCGGTTAACCAGAGGATCGTCGACAGCGAGCCAGTAATCGCAATGCTGGGGCCAAGGTCTATTCCAATAAGTACGGCGCGGTGTAGCGTTGTTGAAGCGCCAGCCGCGTGCAGTCCGGCCGCGCCGATCAACCCCGCCGGAAGATTGTTGACGATGTTCGCAACGACGGCTGTGCCCCATGCTGCCGCAAGCGTGGCCAACGGTTCGGGCAGCGTTGCCAGACGCGAGAAAGCGGACGCTGTCAGGTGAAGCGCGCCAGCGCTCTTTACGGCCTCAACAATCGCGAATAACGCAGCGACTAGTGGAAGAATGCCCCACGAAACCGCCGCGAGGGTGGCCCGTGATTCCTTAACAGACGTCATCATTGTGACGATCAGCAGCACGAGAAAAGCGGCGGCACAGGTCGGTCCGCCGAGCGGAACCTCAAATGCAGAAGCAGTGAGCAGCCCTGCTATTGAAAGAAGCAGGCCGCACGCGGTGACGACTCCAGCGCGGGACAGCTTAGGGCTCTCGATCAAAGGGGCGAGAGGCTCGTGCAATTCGTTGCGCCAGATCAGACGCAGCATGATGAACGTTACGACAAGGGCGAGAATCGCCGGCAGCAGGAACCAGTGCATCCATTGGGGCAGCGGCGGCAGATGATCTCCGAACACGACAAGATTTGCCGGATTCGAAATGGGCAGCAGGAAGCCCGCGGCGTTTGCCACGAATGCACAGATATAGAGGTAAGGCATGGGGCGCGCCTTGGCTCGCCGAACTACGGCGAGCACAGCGGGCGTCAGGACAACGGCGGTGGCGTCGTTCGACAGCAGCGCTGTGACAAGCACTCCCGCGAGATAAACCAGCAGGAACAATCGCCGCGGGGAACCCTGGGATGCTCTGGCTGCCGACGCGGCGATCCAGTCGAAGAGACCCTCGCGCTTGGCCATTTCTGCGAGCAGCATCATTCCAGTGAGGAAGAGGTAAACCTCCTTTCCCGACCAGGCGGCGCGACCGGCGTCTGCGAGCGGCAGCAGGCGAGAGGCGATGAGCACCAAGGCACCTGTGGCCGCCCACCATACTTCGCGGATGCCACCTGGCCTCCACAGGACCCCAAGGATCGCCAACACGGCGATGAACCAGATGGCGACGGCGTCAAACATTCAGGCTGGGATGCTCAACTTAGCGTTTCACCGTGGCGCGATTTGGATTTTGCTTCAGGCTGACGAGATTGGCGAGCAGGCGATACGCGCCAGGTACACCCTCGTCGAGTTGCCGATACAGCGCGTAGGCGACGTACACGTAACTGCCCTTGCCGTAGTCGGCAACGAGGAGTCCGCCGCGTTGCAGTTCCTGGCCCGCATCGTGAGTCTCCGTCGGCGCACTGTAATGGGCGTCCCACGACTTCATGAAGGAGTGGCCGCGCTCCTCCACCCAGTTTTCGAAATCGCGCTCGGTAATCTGATTTGGCCAGGTGAAAATCGGGGAAGAGGGGTCGACTATTTTGACCTCTGCCCGCTCTTCGACGACACGCGCCGGATCGCTGGTCAGCGAATAGGCGTACGGCCCGAAATTGTGGTCATACTGCGCCGAATTGTATTGAACGATCACCACGCCGCCCTGCTTTACGTATTCGAGGAGGCGATCGTTGGCCTGCTTCAACACATCACGTGCCGCGTACGTGCGTATGCCCAGCACAATGGCGTCGTACTGTGTAAGGTCGGCGCCTTTTAATTCGTCGTCGGTGAGCAGATGAACGGTGGCGCCCAGATTTTCGAGCGCAGCGGCTACGTTGTCACCCGTGCCCATAACGTAGCCGATTTTCAGGTTCGGGGCGACGCGCGCTTCCACACCGACGACGCGGGTCACTGCTGGCTTTGATTCATACGCTGTGCGCAGTCCTGAATAGCCGACAGGATGAAAACTCGAGTCGAACGGCTTGCCGCCGTACACTCCCTTGGCTGGCACCATGTAAGTTTTTGCCGCGAGGCCGGCTGGCCGCACTTCGAAGCCAACATCCTGTTGCCCGCCGCGTTCTTTGATTGCGAATGGAGCCTGCGGCGGCGCCACCGCCAGCCCAGACGGAGCAGTCAGCTTGATTGTGCCGGCCGCGGTACCAGCAACATCGCTGCGAAGATGCGCCGTGATGGCGAACGCGCGACCGGGCAACGATTCATAGCGGATGAGTGGTGTGACCTCGACCGCTACCTGCGGCGCGATCACCAACGGCTCGCTCTCGGACTTCGCATTTACTGAGGCCGTCTGCACGACGCGATCTACAGTGACGTGCACTCCTTCGTACAGAAACGTGGCGCGCGCTGTCAGCGGGTACGGGGTACGGGGCATGCCCGCATAGGCCGGGATGACGAGATCGTAGTAAGGCTGCGCAACGGAGGTGCGTCTGAAATACGGCACTGTCGGCTGCGCATCCTGGGGAACTTGAATGTGCAGCGCTGCGATGGTCGCGCCCGACGCGGCAGTCCGCGTCTCTCGAGAGCGCACCCAGTTTGCGCCTGAAGACGAAGTCAGATCGACCTTGTCGAGTTTTGCGGCGACGCCGGCAGAGGCTGCTGTTTCCACTGTCAGCGTCTGGCCCGGAACAATGAACGATCCGTCGGGCTGAGAAGTAGCGGACAGATTGAGCTTCAATGCCAGTGCGAGGGCGTCATTGAACTGCTGCTGCTTAACGTGAAGTTCGTAAACAACAGCAAATTTTTCCGCGTCGCTCAGCTGGCAGGCCTGCACTTTCGCTATCAGCGCGTTGACGGCGCGGAGACCGTCGCTCAGCGCAGGTGCTGTCTTCTCGGGCGCAGCAGCATCGAATGCTTTCTGCGTGCGGTCTGCCAGCAGCTGTAGATTCTCGAGGTCCTGTTTCAGGAACGAATGCTCATCTGGCGCCAGGGTAGCGATTCCGGGCAGAGTGATGTCGATTCCGTCGAAGAAAGACTGCTCATCATCATGCGCCGGAACTTTCGTCCCGAAGCGGTGGTATCCAACGTCGTGTGTGCCTGAAGGCGCTGTAATCGTGCCTGGAATCTGTGATTTCTGCTGTCGCAGACCTTGAAAGGCGATCTGAGTGTAGGTGGCGCCCAAAGCGGAGTCTATGACGCCTTCATGTTCGACGACATTGGTCGAGAGCGTGCCGTTGATGTCTTTGTTCGCAACGTAATCGTGAAAGCGGACGGGCTGCCATTTCTGCGTCGCGTAGTCGTACATCCCTTTTTCGGTAATGGAGAAGAAAGGCATGCGGGCGTAGACCTTCAGCGGTTGCCAGGGCAGCAGGCCTTCGCGAATCTGGTCTGGGAACAGGTTGGGATTACCGGCCGCGAGAAATGCCTCCTGCGCCATTTCGCCCGAGACCTGGTGATGACCGTGGCCGTCCGTGAGCGCTCCGATGAAAGTGGACGTCAGCACCAGCGGCCGATACATACGCACAGCGCGCACCACGTCGCGCAGCACGCGGTCGTGCGTCCATTGCCGCATGGCTTCTTCCAGTGTCTTCGAGAAGCCGAAGTCCGCTTCAGTGCCGAAATACTGATCAGCGTTGTAGTAGCGATCCGCCGCGAGCAACTCCTCAGTGCGCAGCAGTCCGAGCTCGTCCCACGCATCGGCAGACATGATGTTCTGACCGCCTTCGCCGCGCGTCAGCGTCATGATGCCAGCGCGGGCGCCGTGACCGCGCGACTCAAGCGTCAACATACCGCCGTCTTCGTCGTCAGGATGCGCGACGATGTTCATCACGCTGGCGCGGGTGCGCAGTTTGCGAAGCAGCTGCTCGAGGCCTTTCGCTCCGGTGTCGATGGGCAATGGCGAGGCGTGGCTCGCTTCTTCGAGACGCGAGGGCAGCTCATTCAGCGCAGCGGGCGCGGCAGCGGCGGCAGGCAGCGTGCAGAGAGCGAGCAGTGTAAGAACGCGCATTTGTTTTCGCATGAATTGTTGCATTTGAGTCTAACGGTTCGATGCAGAGAGACGTTCGTCGTGCGCAAAAAGTTAAGGCGTCGCTATACTCAGCGAACAGATGCCGGCGAAAACGAACAATGGGAGTCGAGACACGGGTCTTGACCGCGGCATCGGCCTGGGCCAGGCGATTGCGCTCAATGTGACGGACATGGTCGGCGTCGGCCCGTTCATCACGCTTCCGCTAATTGTGGGCGCGATGGGCGGCCCGCAAGCGCTGCTGGGCTGGCTGCTCGGCGCAGGGATTGCCTTGTGCGATGGGCTGGTGTGGGCGGAGCTGGGAGCTGCGTTTCCAGATGCCGGCGGCCCATATCCATACCTGAAGCGTCTCTATGGCGAGCAGGGAACCGGACGGCTGCTGGCATTTTTGTATGTGTGGCAGCTCATCTTCAGCGCGCCGCTTTCTGTTGCGTCAGGGTGTGTCGGTCTCGCGCTGTATGCGACGTATCTGTTTCCGTCGCTGGCGCGGGTCTGGTATTTGCACTCGGTCGTGGTCTTCGGATTCCACTTTGCGATTTCGCTTGGCGCGTACACGCTGGTTGCGATGGCTGCCGCGCTGGTTGCGACGCTGCTGCTTTACCGAAAGATTCGCGACGTTGGGCGAATTTCTGTCGTGATGGGAATCATTGTTCTGTTGACGCTGGGCTGGGTGATTTTGGCGGGGCTGCTGCATTTCGATGCCGCGCGGGCTTTCACTCTGCCACCGCATGCGTTTCATATTTCCGGCGCGTTTCTGCTCGGACTCGGCACTGCGATGTTGACTGCGACCTACGATTACTGGGGCTATTACAACGTCTGTTTTCTAGGAGGAGAGATCCGCGAACCTGCGCGCAATATTCCGCGCGCGATTCTGATTTCGATTGTGCTCGTGGGCAGTCTCTATTTGTTGTTGAACATCAGCGTGCTCGGTGTGCTGCCGTGGCGAACGTTCGCGGTCGCGCCTGGGGCGGTCGTCACTCCCGGTCAGGCGTCTTCCGGATCGGTGATCGCGGTGATGATGCAGCAGATTTACGGTGCATGGGCAGGTAGACTTGCGGCGTGGTTGATCGCGCTGACCGCTTTCGCATCGGTGTTTTCGCTGCTGCTGGGCTATTCGCGCGTGCCTTACGCGGCAGCGAAGGACGGCAACTTCTTTCCCGCGTTTGCGCGGCTGCATCCGCGACTGCGCATTCCGCATATTTCTCTGATCACACTGGGGCTGGTTGCCGCCGTCTTCTGTTTGTTTTCTCTGGCAGATTTGATCTCGGCCCTGGTGGTGATTCGCATCCTGCTGCAGTTCCTGCTGTTGCAGGTCGGGCTGGTGCTCTACCGCCGTCGCGCCGGAGCAGGCCCGCTGCCCTTTCGCATGCCATTCTTTCCGCTGCCGGTGATCATTGCAATTGCAGGATTCATCTACATTCTGGTGGCACGTGCGGGGTCGGCGCGGGAGCTATTGCTGGCGGCTATGGTTGCTCTCGCCGGAGTTTGCATCTTCGCCATCCGCAATCGATTCCGGCGCGTACTGTAACCAGAGACGTCCCCGCGCATCAGATTACTGGAGAACAACTGTGCTAATTCGCAAGTCGCAAGACATCGCATCGTCAGAGATCACATCGAAAGAAAATTACCTGAATCGCCGCAAGTTCATGATGGGAGCCGCAGCAGCTGGCATCGTTGCGGCGGGCGCAGAGAGACTCTCACATTTCGCTTCTCCGACCAGCGTGATGGCAGGCACGAAGCTAAACACGGTGAAGAGTCCGTTGTCGACGACGGGCGAGATGCTGACCAGCTTCAAAGACATCACCAGCTACAACAATTTCTACGAATTCGGCACGGACAAGAGCGATCCGTCGCAGAACGCGCACACGTTGCAGACGTCGCCGTGGGCGATCAGCGTTGAGGGTCTCGTCAAGAA
>DATMOZ010000230.1:0-7006 GCA_035567995.1 Acidobacteriaceae bacterium | reverse complement strand
GATTCAGGGCGCAGGCGTTTTCCGTGGCATGTGGTGCAAGTGGCAGCCGACATGTAGTTCAGCATCCATTCGCGGTAGCTGTCTGATTTCGCTTCTTCGAGCGAGTCTCGCAGCCACGCGAGGATGCCGTGGAATCCGGTGCGTGGTGTCTCGGCTGCGGGCGGGCCTTGCAGCAGAACTTCCTGCTGTTTCGCTGTTAACTGTTCGAAGGGCTTGCGCAGATCAATTTTGTATTTGTCGGCGGTCAGCTTCACCAGTTTTTGCAGATATTGCGAACCGCCACCCGGGCCGAGCGCGCCTTCGAATAGCGGCTTGGACCAGTCGACGATGATCTTCGCGGGGTCGAAATCGTAGATGCTGCCGAGACCGTGACACTCTGGACACGCGCCATACGTGGAGTTGAACGAGAAGCTGCGCGGTTCGAGCTTCGGCACATTGATACCGCAGTCGGGGCAGGCCATCGAGGAGGAGTACAGCGTCTCATCGCCTCCTGTAATGCCGATGAGCACCAATCCATTGGCCATCTGCAGCGCTTTCGCGACGGAGGCCTGCAGCCGGGGCTCGATACCCGGCTTCAGCACGATGCGATCCACGACGGCCTCGATGGTGTGGTTCTTGCGTTTCTCAAGGCGGATGTCGTCGGTAAGATCGCGCATTTCACCGTCGATGCGGGCGCGAAATCCCTGCTGGTCCAGCTCGTCGAGTTCTTCGCGGAACTCGCCCTTGCGACCGCGCACGATGGGAGCGAAGACGGTGACGCGTTCTTCGTTCGCCTGCGCGAGGATGCGCTCGACGATCTGTTCCGGAGTTTGACGCGAGATGGCGCGGCCGCAGTTTGGGCAGTGCGGCGTGCCGACGGATGCGTAAAGCAACCGCAAGTAATCGTAAATTTCGGTGATGGTGCCGACCGTAGAGCGTGGGCTACGGCTGGTCGTTTTCTGCTCGATCGAGATAGCCGGGCTGAGGCCATCGATGGAGTCGACGTCGGGGCGCTCCATCTGATCGAGAAATTGACGTGCATAGGACGAGAGCGTCTCGACGTAGCGCCGCTGGCCCTCGGCATAGATGGTGTCAAACGCGAGCGAGGATTTGCCTGAGCCTGAGAGTCCGGTGACGACCGTCAAGGTATTGCGCGGAATAGTTACGGAGACGTTCTGCAGGTTGTGCTGGCGCGCTCCGCGAACGGAGATGTGTGTAATTGGCATCAGTAGGTTGCGAGCGGATTCCGCTCAAGCGACGAGACGGGCCACATAGTTATCTTAGTTGTTATTAGAAATTGGGTATCTTGTTTGTCATTATAAAAAATAAGGCTAATAACTGGCCGATTTCTGCGATGATCTGCTTCGACAGCACACTTAGTAGGAACGCTCAAGCTCTTTTAGGGGCTGAGAAAGGCATTGGTTCAGGCAATATGGAAACATTATTGTTGGTATTTGCAGGCATTGCGGCGTTGGCATTTGGCGTTTTGTCAGCCTATTGGGCCTGTAACATGCTGTTTGTGCTTTTTGAAATCCATGCGGCACAGCAACGCGCGAAGGCACCTGCGAACGTGTCAGCACAACCCATCAGCGTCTAAACGCGGATTGCGGCAGCCTTGGGCTATTGAGGCGCCGGAT
This sequence comes from Acidobacteriaceae bacterium, assembly GCA_035567995.1. Lineage (GTDB taxonomy): Bacteria > Acidobacteriota > Terriglobia > Terriglobales > Acidobacteriaceae > JBBPYY01. The sequence continues at coordinate 5,390 of DATMOZ010000230.1, read as the reverse complement.
GCATCTGCTTCAACTCCTGTAAAAATTGTTCTGGTGTCTTGGGTCCGTTTGTGTTCCCGGGCTGCGCATTCGCTCCTCTGTCTTCTTGAGGCGGAGCGTTGTCCGGAGCCGGAATCTCCTGCACGGGTTGAGGTGGATTTTCGTCTTCTACCGGGGCTTCTTCTGCATCGGATGGCTCAGGCTGAATTTGCTCTGTCGGTTGGGAGCGCGCTGCCGGAGGCACCCAGCGATGGTCCGCGGTGGGGACGGAGGGCGGGCCCGCTTGAGAGCCACTGTTTCGCGAGGAGATTACGAGCTGCTGCGGCGCCGGCGTGCGCGGAGCCTGCGTCATGACGAAATTGTAGGGAAGCCCCGAAAGCAAACGGTTGAGGACGTCGGAAGGCGCGGCCGGACCGTAATCACCGTACAGACGGTCGCCGTTTGTGGCGCCCTGCACACGCATTCCGGTGAGTTGTGACACCTGCAGCAGGACTGCGTTCAGGTCAGCGTCGGTGGCGATGATGTGCAGCAGGCCGTTGCGAAACTCTACGGTGGCTGTTCCTTTCGCAGGCGCGGCGCTTGCGTGGGGCGGTGCTGATTGCGGGGGCGACGGGGCTGCCTGCGGGGTCGACGGTGCTGTCTGCGCGGTCGATGGGGCTGGCTGCGGTGTGGTCGTCGGCGAGGGTTTCGCTGCCGCTGGCCGCGGGGGCGTCGTCTGTGCAACGCCGCCGAGGGAGAGAGCCAGGCCGAGGACGCAGCAGGCGAAGGCGGGGGCGAATTGTAGTTTTGGCTTCATTAAATTCTTGTGCCTGCGCTCTGCTTTAGACTAGCAAGATGCCCCGACAGATGCGAGTGGGAGCAGAGAATCTTATGCGGCTTGTGCAGCGGTTGTTCACCGCGTTTCTGGTCATCGTGCTATCGGCTTGCCTCACGCAGCGTGCGGCGGGCGAGAATTGCATTACACAGGCTCAAATGGACGCTCCGATGCGGGATACGCTCGTGAAGGAGGCGCTGGCTGCGGGTAAAGCGCTGCTTTCCGGAGATCCTGCGGCAATTGCGGAAGCTTCGGCTCCGGATTTCGCCGCTGCGGCGCAGTCGAGCGCGGGTCCGCTGACTCGAGCCGCGCACGGAGCCTCGCTGACGGTCGACGCGCTGTGGATTCTCGAAGCGACGGATGTGGCCGCGAATCAACAAAATGCGCAGTTCTTCTGTGGCATTGCGAATGCTCCAGCACATTCAACTTTCAACTTCTCCTCGCTGCCGCCGTCTCGTTACGCGGTAGTGTTCCTGCACGCGACGGGCATCGACGCTCCGCAACAAATCGCGCTCGTATTGAAGGACGTTGGCGGGGCGTGGAAAATCGCAGGTTTTTCGTTTCGCCCGCTGACGCTGGCGGGGCATGACGCTGTTTGGTATTGGTCGCAGGCGCGCGACTATGCGAAGAAGAAGCAGCTTTGGAACGCATATTTCTATTACGCGACAGCGGCGTATCTTGCGACGCCGGCGGCATATATCTCGACCGGCAACCTGGAGAAACTTGTGCAGGAGCAGCAGGCAAGTGCGCCGCCTGACTTGCCGCGCTCGGGCCATCCCTTAGTGGTTGCGGGCGCGAGTGGGCAGTTCCAGGTGGCGGACGTCTCGACGGATGGATCGCTGGGGGGTCTTGACCTGGTACTCCGCTATAGCGCGAATGATGTGAGTGATCCGGCGGCGACCCGTCAGAAAAACATAGAGTTGATGCACGCAATGCTGACGCTTCACCCTGAGCTACAATCCGCATTTCACGGCTTGTGGGTCTATGCGGTTGCGCCTGGACAATCGCCTTTTGGAATTGAATTGCCGATGAGCGAGATTCACTAACGCAGTCGGTGCTACGCGGCAAACCGTGAAAGGAAAGACTTTACATGGAAAAACTTCTCTCTCAGGCCTTGGCTGAACGGCGCGCAACACCTAGCTTCGATGGCAGGCCGATACCCGATGCGGATCTAAAGAAAATTCTGCGCGCAGGCTTGAGCGCGCCGAGTGGGTACAACATGCAGCCATGGCGGTTTATTGTGGTGCGCAATCCTGAACAGAAGAAGCGGCTGCGTGATGCCAGCTATAACCAGCCAAAGGTCGAAGAAGCGTCGGCGGTGATTGTGGCCTGCGGCGACGCCGATGGATGGCGTAGCGGCGACCTGGACGAGGTGTTGCGCCTCGGCAGGGAGGGCGGCCAGCCGGAAAACTATACGGAGCAGGCGAAGATAAATATCCCGAATTATCTTTCCGCAATGTCGTCTGACACGATGAAAGCCTGGCTGTTCAAGCAGGTGATGCTCGCGTTCACGACGATGCTGCTGACGGCGGAGACGCTAGGCTATGACACGGCGCCGATGGAAGGGTTTGAGCCCGATAAGGTTCGGGCGGTGCTGCAGCTTCCATTGTGCTATCACCCCGTGGCGCTGCTCGGGATTGGGCATCTTCAAGGCACTGACAAGTTCAATGGCGGCCGGTTCGACATGGGCCGCACGGTGTTTGCCGAGAAATACGGAAACCCGATCAAGCTCTGAACAGCAATCCACAATCTCGTGAGTTTCCGGGGGCGCCCATCGTTGGCGTCGGCGCGGTTGTCCTCGACGGCGATCGTGTTTTGTTGATTCGACGCGGCAGTGAACCAATGAAGGGCGAGTGGTCTTTGCCGGGGGGAAAGCTTGAACTGGGTGAAACTTTGCGCGATGGTATTGTGCGCGAGGTGCGTGAAGAGACTGGGCTGACTGTCGCCCCCGGGCTGATCGTTGAAGTGGTAGACCGGATCGTTCGCGATGACGAGGGCCGCGTGCGATACCACTATGTGCTTATTGATTTCCTGTGCTCTCGTGTTGATGGAGAGTTGAGGGCCGGGTCGGATGCGGAAGATGCGGCCTGGGTGCCTCGCTCGGAATTAGCCGATCGAAACATTGCACCATTTACGCTTGCCGTCATTGAGAAGGCTTTCGCGCTGCAAGGCGGCTGATGCCTAGTCGTGTTTCCAACGAAACATGTTCGCCTGCGGTAAGCCGATGTGGGTCAGCACGCGGGCCACGAATTGTTTCGCTAATTCTGTGGTGTCGACGGGCTTGATGTAGAACGCGGGGACGACGGGGTAGATGGTGGCGCCTGCTTCTTCTGCGAGCAGCATGTTCCGCAGGTGGATGCGGTTGAACGGCGTCTCGCGCACGCACAGCATTAGCCTGCGCCGCTCTTTCAGGCAGACGTCTGCGGCACGCTCTATTAAATTGCCCGCCATGCCATTGGCTATGCCGGCCAGCGTGCCCATGCTGCACGGCAAGATGACCATTCCGTCGCTGGGGTAGCTGCCGCTTGCGATCGGCGCAGCGATGTCTTCATTTGAGAGCTGGGTGATTTTCTGCGAGCTGGCACCGAGCAGTTTTGAGAGGAGGTCGTGGCGTCCGCTTATTTCAAGCTCTTCTGCGATGACGCGCAGTGAATGTTCTGAAGCGATAAAGAAAATGCGTTCGACGCGAGCATCGTGTTCGAGTGCCAGCAGCATCTGCTGCGCTAATAAGGCTCCGCTGGCACCCGTAACGGCAAGCGTCAGATTCATGCTCTTGCCTTTGCGGTACCGTACGTTGCGTCGACGCGAGCGAAAATGGCGTCGACGTTCTTGAGTTGCCGCGTCAGATCAAACGTGCGCTTGAGCATTTCGGGAGTCAACTGCTGCGCGATGAGCCGGTCCGCCGCGACAAGGTCGCGAAATACGAGATCTTCTTTCCACGCCTGCATCGCCAACTTCTGAACCAGGCGGTATGCGTCTTCGCGGAGCATTCCGGCTTCCGCGAGATCGAGCAGCAGCTGGCCCGAAAAGATCAGGCCGCCGGTGGACTCGAGGTTGCGCATCATGCGGGCGGGATAGACGAGCAGTTTCTCGATGACTCCGGCTGTTTTATCGAGCAGGTAATCGGCGAGAATTGTCGAGTCAGGAAATATAACGCGCTCTGCGGAAGAGTGAGAGATGTCGCGCTCATGCCATAGCGCAACATTTTCGTATGCGGTTTGGGCGTTGGCGCGGACCACGCGCGAGAGTCCGCTGATTTGCTCGCATGTGATTGGATTCCGCTTGTGCGGCATGGCCGAGGAGCCCTTCTGTTTTTCGCTGAAGAACTCTTCTGCTTCTCGGACTTCGGTGCGCTGCAGGTGGCGGATTTCCGTCGCGATCTTGTCGAGCGTTGCCGTCAAGACAGCAAGCGTCGAGATGTAATGAGCATGACGATCGCGCTGGATGACCTGCGTGGCGACAGGCGCCGGCTTCAGGTTGAGGCGTGCGCAGATGCGCTCTTCATGCTCGGGTTTGAGATGCCCGAATGTGCCGACAGCGCCGGAGAGTTTGCCGATGCGCATGTCTTCGGTGGCGGCGTCAAAGCGCGCGAGGTTGCGCTGCATCTCGGCATACCAATTGAGCAGCTTGAGGCCAAAAGTCGTGGGCTCGGCATGCACTCCGTGTGTGCGGCCGATCATGGGCGTGTGCCGGAACTCGTCTGCGCGTTTCCGTAGTACATCAGCGAGCCGGACGATGCCGGCGCGGATTAGTTTCGACGCAGCCTGGATCTGCAGGGCTTGCGCTGTGTCGACGACGTCCGTCGAGGTGAGGCCGTAGTGCAGCCAGCGCGACTCATGGCCGATTTTTTCCGCGACCGCGGTGGTGAATGCGATGACATCGTGGCGGACCTCGGCTTCGATCGCGTTGATGCGCGCGACGTCAATTGCGCCGCGCTCGCGAATCGCCTTGGCTGCGGCGGCGGGGACGATGCCGTCTTCTGCGAGCACATCAGACGCGGCGGACTCCACCTGGAGCCACGTCGCATATTTGTTTTCATCGCTCCAGATACGCCCCATTTCAGGACGCGTGTATCGCGAGATCACGAGGCGACGCCCAGCAGATGGGCCATCTCTTCGTGCAGAAATCCCTGACCGGGGCGGTAGGGCTGCACCCATTTTCCGTCGATAACAAACTGCGGAATAGCACGCTTGCCGACCTTGGAGATCACCTCTTCGGCGGCGCCGGGGGTGTTCTCGATATCGATCTCGGTGTAGGCAATCTGGTGGCGTTCGAGGAAGCGCTTCGCTTCGCGGCAGTCTCGGCACCAGGAGGCGGAGTAGAGGAGCAAGTTCATATTTCTATGATACCGGGCAGTGAAAAAGCCTGCTCGTTATTGCTCGTGATAGTTGCGCATGAGACCGCCGTCGACGACATATGTGGATCCGGTGATGTACGCGGCTTCGTCAGACAACAGGAAGGCAGCCAAGGCGATTCGCGAGCGCGGCGCAATTGACGTCGCCCGCATCAATGCGATCGAAGCAGAGGTCCGCCACGACGTCATCGCATTCACCACCGCGGTCGCGGAAAAAATCGGCCCTGAGTCGCGCTGGCTGCA
>DATMOZ010000229.1:0-10267 GCA_035567995.1 Acidobacteriaceae bacterium | reverse complement strand
GCCGAGTCCCGCGAAAAGCGTCGTGCCGCTATGGCCGATGCGATGACTGAAAGCCAGCCATCCGCTACGGGCGATATCGACAAGACCGAGTAAGCTCTTTTTCGACCAAAACACAAAAGGCGCAGCCTGCGGGCTGCGCCTTTTTCTTGCTGCACCTCGTCAGTTAGTACGCTCGCGGCGTGCAAAATACACTGCGGCAAGAATCAACTGCGCTACGAGGCAGCCGCAGGTATCAATCAAAACGTCGTGGGGCGACCCGGTGCGGTTCGGGATGAAGTACTGATGCATTTCATCGTATGTGGCGATAATGATGGTCGCGGCTATTGCCAGCCAGGTGGCGCGCCACCAGTAGCCGGCACGAGACGCGGCGATCCTCGCGCGCAGGGTCACGTACCAGGAACGGAAGAAAAGCAGTCCGACCATTCCATAGCCGACGAAATGACCACCCTTGCGGATGCGCCAGTGGATCATCGTCCACGCTTCATCGGCTACCGCGCCGAAGAACTTCGTCCAGTAGGGGCGCAGCCACCCGCTCGTGTGTTCAGCGCCGAGCATTGAGGTGGACTCGATGGCAATTACCGTGACGCCAATTGCCGCAGGAATCCACGCCAGGATCCAGAACCACAAACCGCGATTGCCCGGTCCGGGCGATGAGGCCAGCGAAGGCTGTCTCTCTACAAGTACTTCAGCTCTACTCGACATGATAATTGGGTGCTTCCCTCGTAATGATGACGTCGTGCACGTGGCTTTCTCGCAGCCCTGCATTTGAGATGCGTACGAATCGCGAATTCTTCTGTAAATCTTCGATGGATCCGCAGCCGAGGTAGCCCATTCCTGAGCGCAGTCCGCCAACCAATTGGTACACCATGGCCTCCAGCGGTCCACGGTGCGGCACGCGTCCCTCGATGCCTTCAGGAACAAATTTTGCCAGGCGATTCCCGTTACTGGTTTCACGTGCGGTCAGCGAAGGCGGCCGCTCGTTCTGCGCATCGAAATCGTCTTTGCTCTGGAAGTAGCGCTCGCCAGAGCCCTGCGACATTGCAGAGAGAGAACCCATTCCGCGATACGCCTTGAAGCTGCGCCCTTGATAGAGAATCGTTTCGCCCGGGCTTTCGTCCACGCCCGCGAACAGCGAACCCACCATGACGGCATTCGCGCCCGCCGCAATCGCCTTCGTGACGTCGCCCGAATACTTGATTCCGCCGTCGGCGATGAGGGGGATATTGTGCTTCGATGCCGCGCGATACGCCTCTGAGATCGCCGTGATCTGCGGCATGCCGGCGCCCGTGACCATGCGTGTTGTGCAGATGGAGCCGGGCCCTATGCCGACTTTGATCGCATCCGCTCCTGCTTCGATAAGCGCTAAGGCACCTTCGTAGGTAGCGATATTGCCGGCGAGCAGATCCACTTCAGGAAACCGTTTCTTCACCTCGCGCACTGCTTCGAGAACGCGCGAAGAATGTCCGTGCGCGGAATCAATTGCCAATGCGTCGACGCGGAAGCGGACGAGCTCCACTGCACGCTCGAGGAAGTCGCCGGTTGCGCCAATCGCGGCGGCGCAACGCAGTCGGCCCTGCGAATCCTTCGACGCACTCGGGTATTTCAATTTCTTCTGGATGTCTTTGACCGTGATCAGACCCTTGAGCTCGTAACCGCCATTGACGACCAGCAGCTTCTCAACGCGATGCTGGTGCAGTATCTTTTCCGCTTCCTCCAGCGTCGTGCCGACCGGCACAGTGATCAGATTCTCACTCGTCATCACGTCGCGCACGAGTATGTCAGTACGCGTCTCGAAACGCAGGTCGCGATTCGTCAGGATGCCAACAAGTTTTTTATTGTGTGTGACCGGAACGCCCGAGATCTTGTAACGGCGCATAACGTCGAGTGCGTCTGAGATGCGGTGATCGGGCTCAATCGTGACCGGGTCGACGATCATGCCGCTTTCTGAGCGCTTCACCTTGTCGACTTCAGCTGCCTGCTGCTCGATCGTCAGGTTGCGGTGCAGGACGCCCAGGCCGCCCTGCTGTGCCATCGCAATCGCGAGGCGGGATTCGGTCACGGTATCCATCGCGGCTGAAAGCAGCGGGGTGGTGAGGCGGATGTTGCGGGTGAGTTGCGTTTCAGTGGAGACCTGCGTCGGAACGACGTCGCTATAGGCAGGCACGAGCAGGACATCGTCGAAGGTCAGAGCTTCAGGAATTGGTAACTGGATCATAAAAAGGTGTAGTAGTCCGGCGCCTCCTTGACGCTTGTGATTGACCCTGCTGAAAAGTAACGGTTCTTACGATTGTAGGCGGGTAAACGGGGCGCGTAAACCGGCGGGGGCTAATCCCGGAGGCAAGTTTCACCAACGGGTGCGGGTTCGCTGCAGCCGCCTGCCAATTTTCCGAGAAGGCCGAGATCGGCCGCAACCCGCCAAACCACTGATGCTTTCCACTCATTTAGACCAAGCTCACCCCACTCCCAACATTCCTGACTTAGAAAGCGGGGCTGCCAATGTACAATTCCGTCAATTTCTGCCGGGGAGGCAGAGCAACGTGGGCGACAAATCTGAAGGGCCAGCTGAGAAGCCGAGCTTCCTATCTACAACTACGGGGATGCTGACGGCGTTGGCGACCACCATCGCCTCTGTTACCGCATTGGTGACTGCACTTTATACGGCTGGCGTGATCGGCCATAAGAGTCCGGACAACCCCGCACCGACACCAGTCGTGCAGCACGACAACTCTGGCCAAACCCCAGCGCCGAATGCCGGAGGACGGTTGGCACCGGCCGTCAACACTGGCGGGCAGCCCGGGACGGACTCGCAGACGGCGAACTGGCGCGCAGCAGTCGATTCAATCGAGCCTGGCCAGTACAGCCTTCAGTCCTATCAACTGAACGGACAGGTCATGCCCGTCCAGGGCGTCCTCATGCTGAAAAAGCAGCCGGATGGCGATCTCCAGTTTCACTCACAGCTACACATCAACAACGTGAACTATTGGTATCAGGGGCTGGTCCGTTACCGGAACGGCGCCTGGCACCAGCAGACGCTCGGGTCAAACGACCCGACCACCAATAAAATTCCAGTCGTGATTAACCTGGTCGAACGCAATGGCCAGTTGGCCGTGCAGAGCGCAACTACCGGTGTCCAAATGAGTTGGATCAAGCAGTGACCCCTGCAAATCCCTTAACTTCGGGCTTTTCCCGCGCAAAGACGCGAAGGGTGGGTCCTCTGTCGGTCTGCAAATTATCTGGCGTAGAACTTTGCGCGCGATTGGGCGTACTCTTCCATTCATTATGGAGTTGGCTGGTCTCCCGCCGGATGAGACTCGAGCTAGCGCTGCAGCGACCGAACGCTGGCGCAAGATCCTGAGCGAAGGCCACGGTCGCATCCGTTTCGCCCATCGGCTATTCCGCTATCTCCCGAGCCCGCCGCGCTGCAAGGTCTGCCACAATCCGTTTGGCGGGGTCGGGGGAAAACTGGTAGGGATGCTCGGATTCGCGCGCTCGCGCAAGAATCCAAATCTCTGTGCGATGTGTTGCGACCGGCTGCCGCCCGGTGGGGCCGAACTGGATATCGCGGTGCTGTTCGCCGACGTGCGCGGGTCAACCACAATGGGAGAGCTTCTAGGACCCGGCGCCTATGCCGCGCGGCTGAACCGGTTCTATAACGTCGCAACCGAAGTGCTGGTCCGCTATGACGCGATCATTGACAAGCTAATCGGCGACGAGGTCATGGCATTGTTCATACCCGGCATCTGCGGACCGACGTATCACCAAATCGCGGCGCAAGCGCTACTCGATCTGCTTAGGGCGGTCGGCTACGACCGAACGGATAGAGCATGGATGCCGATCGGAGCGGCCGTCAACTCAGGAATCGCTTACGTCGGAAATGTCGGCGGCAACAACGTTATGGACTTCACCGCGCTGGGCGATCCGGTAAACACTGCCGCGCGACTCGCGTCAGTCGCTGCGGCGGGCGAGGGACTGCTGAGTGAAACCGTTTACGCGAGCGTCAAGCGGGAGTTCCCGAATCTCGAACGTCGCACGCTTTCACTGCGCGGCAAGGAGGCGCCCGTGAATGTGCGCGTCCTCCACCCAGCCGCAGCCTGAGATAGATAGGTGACTTCGGGGGCGCCTGTAGTGACGATCATTTTCGGCCGTGCGGCGTCGGCGACCTGATGATTGGGCGAGGCACCGACAAAGCCCTGCGGGCGACCCGGCCGGTTGAGATTTTGCCGTCTCGGGCGTATCCTAAGAAGGCAGACGAGTTTGTCCTACACCTTCTTGCGTCGCGAGTACACCGCGCAGGAATGGCCGGGGTAAATGAGTGGGCGAAAGCCCACTTTTCTTTTGCAGAAAAGGCCATAGACATCATGGCAGCAGACCTGGCGACAATCCGGCAGATGGCGCAGCGTGTAGCCGCTTCGCACGGGCTGGACGTCGTGGATGTAGATTTTCAGGGTGCCGGAAAGCATCGCGCACTTCGGGTCTTCATCGAAAAGAACGCGGCCGAACGCGCAAAGCTGGCCGAAATGGCAAAAAGCGGTGGTGCAGATGCGTTACAGGATTTTGGCGGGGCTGATGCCGTTGACCTTGCCTTGAAAGACCAGTTGGCCGGTGTCACACATGCTGACTGCGAAGCGTTCAGTCAGGATTTTGGCACGTTGCTTGATGTGGAAGAAGCGGTACCCGGAGCGGAATACACACTGGAAGTCTCATCACCGGGCCTGGATCGAAAGCTGACCAGCGCAAGCGAGTTTGAACGCTTTCAGCAGAACCTGGTGAAGCTGCAAACATTCACCGCGGTGAATGGGAATCGTCATTGGCAAGGCCGCATCGTCAAGGTGGGCAAGGGAAAGCTGGAACTCGATCTGTCTGCCGTAAAGCAGAAACGGCAAAAAGGCGTAAAGGGCGCGCAGAAATCTGCAGCCCCGCAAAGCGTTGAGATCGAGATTACGAACGTCGAAAAGGCGCAACTGGTTCCTGAGATTTAACGATAGCTCGGTCAAGTTCGCGTAAAAAATTTTTAGCGTCGCGCAGGCAAGCTTTGCGCACAGTCGGAAGAAGAGGATTATGGCGAGTCCGCTATATCAGAGCATTGAGCTGTTGAGCCGTGAGAAGGGCATCGAGCCCGAGATCGTGGTGGGTGCCGTCGAAGACGCGATCGCGCTCGCGACACGCAAGTATTACAAGACGACCGAGAGCATGCGCGCCGAGCTGGATAAAGAAACCGGCGAGTTGCGGGCGTATGTCTACAAGACAGTCGTCGAAACTCCCGAGCAGGTCGAGGATCCCGTCAACCAGATAACGCTCGATGAAGCGAAGGCCATCGCGCCTGAAGTCGAAGCAGGCGGCGAGCTGCGTTTTTACAAAGACACCAGTCCGCTGGGCCGCATCGCCGCGCAGATGGCGAAACAGGTCATCTTCCAGAAGGTTCGCGAAGCCGAGCGCGACACGGTGTTCAACGAATACAACCACCGCGTCGGCGAAGTGCTGACGGCGACTGTGAAGCGCCTGGAGCCGATGGACGTCATCTTTGACATCGGCAAGGCGGAGGCGCGGATGCCGCGTCGTGAGCAGTCACGTCTAGAGCAGTTTGCCGTCGGCGAGCGCACGCGTGTTGTACTGCAGCGCGTCGACCGCGCGTCCAAGGGACCGCAGGTGATTGTGTCGCGCGCAGCGCCGGAACTGGTGCAGTCGCTCTTCCAGGGGGAAGTGCCCGAGATTTACGACGGCACGGTGATGATCCGCGCGATCGCTCGCGAAGCCGGCGAGCGCACCAAGATAGCTGTGATTTCGCGCGATAAAGATGTTGACCCGGTCGGCGCATGCGTTGGCATGAAGGGCATGCGCGTTCAGTCCATCATCCGCGAACTGCGCGGCGAAAAGATCGACATCATCGAGTTCTCTGAAGAGATCACGACGTTCGCTGAGAAGGCGTTGCAGCCGGCAAAAGTAAGTCGCGTGAGTATCGTCGATCTCGCAGACAAGCAGCTCGAGGTGATCGTCGACGACACGCAGCTTTCGCTTGCCATTGGCAAGCGCGGACAGAACGTGCGGCTGGCGGCCAAGCTGCTGGGCTGGAAGATCGACATCAAGAGCGAAGAAGAGAAGCGCCAGGAAGTCGAGCAGCAGATGCAGGCGATGGAGGGCGGTCCGACGACTCCCATCGATCAGGTCGCTGAACTGGGCGCTGCGGTGGTCGAGAAGCTGATCGCGGCTGGCATCACTACAGTCGAAGCGCTGGCTGATATGACGCCCGAGCAACTGGAAGAGATTCCAGGCATCGGCGAGAAGACGATGGAGAAGATCGGCACCGCCGTGCGCCACTACTACGGTCAGTACGAGGAAGGCGAAGAGCGGCCAGCGCCAAAAGTCGCGGCCGAAGGTGCTGAGCCACAAGCGCAGAGTGAGGCGGCGGTCGGCGCAGCCAGCGTTGGCACCGAAAGCAGCGAGCATGTCGAGGAAGTTTCAATCGACGAGTTGGAAGAACAGCAAGACGATTTGTCGGGCGATGGCGTTGAAGACGCGGTACACATCGCGCTGACCGATTTGACCGAAGCTCCAATGGTGAGCCCGGAGGATCCTGAACAGACGGTAACTGACATTGTCGACCACTCTGATCCGACTTTGCATGCGATGCAGCGTCCGGAGCGGACAGATCACGAGATCGCGGACAAATCGGCTGATAAGGAAGAAACGGAATGAGGATGCGGCCTGTTATCGGCGCATCGTCAGCGTTTTCAGGGATAATGGTGTTAGCGCGTTCTAAGCGTGCAGGCGGGGTTCATATGAGTCGCTAAGTACGTAAGAGCAGGGAAAGTAAAAGGGGCGGATGAGTAAAGTTCGTATAAACGATCTGGCACGTGAGCTTGAAGTAAAGAGCAAGCAGATTCTTGATGTGCTGGAAGAGGTCGGCGTCACGGAGAAGAAAACGCACTCGAGTTCGCTCGAATTCGACGAAGCCGAGCGTGTGCGCGTGCGCTTGCGCCGCAGCGGAACGGGCAAAGCCAGCACTGCGTCCAGGCAGCAAGTCACAGAGACAAAACCAAAAATCGACTGGTCGCAGGTATCGAAACCCGGCGACGTGCTGAAGGCAATCCAGCAGCGTGCGGCTGAACAAGCTGCAGCCGCGGCCGCGCCTCCGCGGCCGGTGGTAAAGCCGGTGGAGGCTGCGCCGAAGCCAGCGATCACCGCTGCCCCCACTCCCACACCGCCCGCGCCAAAGCCACCACCGCCACCGCCGCCCGCGTTCAAGAAGGTAGTTCCGCAGCCGCGTCAGGCACCGCAGATCATAACGCCGCCAGCGGCCCCGGCAATCGCTTCGCGTCCGCCTTCGGGCCCAGTCGTCGCGCGCCCGCCAGTGGTCGCTGTAGCGCCACCTGCACGGCCAGCAATCGCTTCCACCGCGCCGGGCACGCCCGTCGTCGTCAAGCCGTCTGCAGTGCCGCCACCACCTCCGGCACCGCCGGCCGCCGTTGTCGCGCCGCCGCCCCCACCAGTCGTCGAGGTAGCCGCCCCCCCGCCGCCTCCCGTTGTCGAAGCAGCGCCCGCAGTCGAGGCGACGCCGGCTCCGCCCGTCCGCAGGGTCGTCATGCCGCAGACAGGGCCGCGACCGGTTTATACTGCACCGCCTCCGCCACCAACCTCCGCAGCTCCGGCTGCTGGATCGGGACAGGTTCGCGCCGGTGGATTCGTCAGCGGCCGAGCAATATTTGAGCGCCCGCGTCCGCAAGGCGCCGGAGCTGGTTTTGCCCCAGGTTCGCGCCCGCCGCTTCGTCCGGGCGAGCGCCGGCCCATGCACCCGACCCGCACCGGACCCAGCGGTCCCGGCGGCCCAGGTCGTCCAGGGATGGGAGCACGCCCCGGCTTCGGTGCGCGTCCCGGCTTCGGTGCGCGTCCAGGAGGACCGGCTGGAGCACCGGGCTTAGTACCGCCTCCAGGCTCTGAGCCAGGCCGTCCAGCGCGTCCGGGAGGACCGCCACGTCGCGGCCGTACCTACGAGAAGAGCAAAGAAGGCCCGATGAGGGGCTTTCAGCCGCCACCGCGTTTCTCTGCGATGGTGCCGAACGAGCCGATGCCCATCACTCGCTCCATCACCGTGACCGAGGGCATCAGCGTTAAGGACTTTGCTGAAAAACTCGAAGTGCGCGCGAAAGATCTCATCGCGACTCTGTTAATGCGTGGAGTTTTCGTCACCGTCAATCAATCACTCGACGGCGAACTCGTAAAGGATGTTGCGCGCCAGTTCGGCGCCGACGCGACCATCCTGAGCTTCGAAGACCAGATGGCCAACGAAGCTCTTGAAAACATTCTGCAGGGCGACAACCTGAGCGAGGCCGAAGTGCCGCGCTCGCCCGTCGTCACTGTGATGGGCCACGTCGATCACGGTAAGACTTCGCTGCTCGATGCGATCCGCGAGACCGACGTCGCAGGTGGGGAAGCCGGCGGCATCACCCAGCACATCGGCGCGTACAAAGTTCGCATCTCGAAGCCGGATTCCCCGGCATTCGGCCGCGAGATCGTCTTCCTCGATACTCCCGGTCACGAAGCGTTCACGCGCATGCGCGCACGCGGCGCCAAGGTGACGGACATAGTTGTCATCGTCGTCGCGGCCGACGACGGCGTCATGCCGCAGACCCTCGAAGCGGTCGACCACGCCAAGGCAGCAGGCGTTCCGATCATCGTCGCGGTCAACAAGATCGACAAGCCTGAGGCGCAGCCCGACCGCGTCAAGCAGCAGCTTGGCGATCGCGGACTGGTGCCCGAATCATGGGGCGGCGATACCGTCTTCGTCGAAGTTTCTGCGAAGAAGCGGATGAACCTAGATCTGCTGCTCGAAATGATTACGCTGACGGCGGACTTGAAGAACCTGACCGCGACGCCGGACCGTCCCGCGGTCGCAACCGTGCTCGAATCGAAACTCGATCGCGGACGCGGTGCTGTGGCAACCATCCTGGTACAGAACGGCACGCTGAAAAATGGCGACAGCTACATCGTCGGCAACACCTTCGGCAAGATTCGCGCCATGTTCGACGATCACGGTCGCGCCATTGATGTCGCTGGTCCGTCAACGCCCGTCGAAATCCTCGGCCTCGAGGGCATTCCAGATGCTGGAGACGTCTTCCTCGTCGTCGCTGATCGCGACAAGGCGAAGAGCATTGCCGACTACCGCCGCATGAAGGAACGCGAATCGCAGCTTGCCAAGACTTCACGCGTATCGCTCGAAGGCCTTGCACAGCAGATCAAAGATGCCGGCATGAAGGACCTCAACGTCATCCTCAAGGGCGACGTGCAGGGCTCCGTGCAGGTCATCGCCGACACGCTGGTCAAGATGTCGACGGAAAAGGTTCGCGTGCGCGTGCTGCACTCCGGCGTCGGTGCAATCACCGAATCCGACGTGCTGCTGGCCGCTGCGTCGAACACCATCATCATCGGATTCAACGTGCGTCCGGAGCGCAAGGCTGCAGAACTGGCCGAGCAGGACGGCATTGACATCCGCCTGCACTCGATCATCTACGAGGTGCAGGATGAGATGACCAAGGCCATGCTCGGAATGCTCGAGCCGACCATCAAGGAAACGTATCAGGGCCGCGCCGAAGTGCTCGAAGTCTTCCGTATCCCGAAAATCGGCACCATCGCCGGCAGCCGCGTAATCGACGGAACCATCCACCGCCATGCGGAGGTGCGTCTGATGCGCGACGGGGAACAGGTCTTCAAGGGCAAGCTTGCATCGCTCAAGCGGTTCAAGGACGACGTCTCTACCGTCACCAATGGTCAGGAATGCGGCATGGGCATTGCCAATTTCAACGATGTGAAGGTCGGCGACGTGATCGAAGCCTTCAGCTCAGAGAAGGTCGCTGCCGAACTGGGTGCGTTGACTGGTGCCACGGCCAGAGCGTAATCGATGTATTGCACGAAACAGAGGCGCGCTTCGGCGCGCCTCTGCTTTTGGCTTTAGCATCTCACCATCGCGCGCTGATACCGCCCAGTGCGCTAGCATTGAGGCAACAATGAATCTCGACAAAATCCAATCAGCCCTGCGTGAACAAAATCTCGACGCATGGCTCTTCTACGACCATCACCACCGCGATCCCATTGCCTACCGCATCCTCGGTTTGAGTGAGTCGCTGCACGTAACGCGGCGCTGGTACTACCTCGTGCCGGCGCATGGCGAGCCACGGAAGCTGGTACATCGCATCGAGAAGGGTAGGCTCGACACTCTGCCCGGCGAGAAGACGCTCTACTCCACATGGCAGGAACTCGAAAGCTCGCTGCACGC
>DATMOZ010000228.1:0-4078 GCA_035567995.1 Acidobacteriaceae bacterium | reverse complement strand
CGGAGTACGACGGGCGGCCTTCGCCGGTGCTGCGCGCGCGGCTTGACCACGCATTGTCGCTCTACAAGGACGGGTATGCGCCGCTGATCATCACGCTGGGCGGCAACACCGCGGGGGATGCGCACAGCGAAGGCGGGGTGGGCCACGACTACCTGCTTGCGCATGACGTGCCTGAGAGCCAGATCATTGCCGAAACGCGCAGTAATGATACGGAGGAGTCGGCTGCGCGGCTGGCCGCGATCGCGCGCGGCAATCATCTTCGCAGGATTCTTGTGGTCAGCGATGGCACGCACCTATTTCGCATTAAGGAGCTGAGCCGGGCTGATGGGCTGGAGGTTTACGGCTCACCGCGTCCGGAGCCGCATGCGCTGGGTTTTCTGGACCAGGCACGGCGAGTGGGCCACGAGATTTTGAGCTATACCCTCTGGCGACTGCACCTGCACTAGATCAACAGGATGGCCGCGGCGATGAACGCCGATGCCAGCGTGGAAATAAAGTTGACGGCATTATTGCCGATGAAGCCGCTGGTCTCCAGCGTTGCGCCGAGGAGGCTGTCGATGAAGAGACCTGTTGTGGCTGCAAACAGCGCAGCTACCGCGGTGTGAAGGCTGAGCTGCATGGCCAGCGTGCAAACAAGTACAACGAAGCTTGCGCCGATCAGGCCGACGGCAGTGCCCTTCGCGGTGATTCCACCGTCGGTTCCTGGAGGAACGCTCTGCCAGGTTGTAATCATCACTACGCGGCCAGAGAAGGTTTCGCCCAATTCTGAAGCGAGGGTGTCCGCGGTTGCTTCGGCCAGCGCGGCGATGACGCCGGCGAGCATTGCGGTGTGAAGGGCGTAATTTCGTGTCTGGCCTGCCGTTGCGGCGAAGATGGCGGCTGTGCCGAGGTTGGCGATCACTTGTGCGGCGGTTCTTCGGCTTGAGGATTCGGCGAGGCCGAGATTTATTTTTTTGGCCCGACGGAAGCGGGTCGCTGCGGTGGTGAGAAGAAAGAGGGCGAGCAAGCCGGGTATTGCGGAGTGGAAGAAGGGATTGCGAGAAGCAGCAGCGGTACCCATCGCGATGCTGGCTGCAAAGAGTGCACCTGTGAGAGCCGCGCCTGCCGTACCCGCGCGCGTGAACCAAACAGCGAGTGCAAGAGCGGAAGAGAGAGCGGCGACCTTCAGGAAGTATTCGTGGAGGCCTGCTCTCCACATTGAGTGCGTGAGCAAGACGGCGCAGAAGCCGATGACGGATGTCATCCACAGTAGTCGAATGATGGAACGCTCCGTCACAACTATCAGTTACCACAAAGGCCGCGATGCGGCGCGTTGATATAAAATCAGGCTTCGCGCCATTCTTGAACGCAGTGCGCACGTGAGGTATTTCCGAGTGTTGAGGCATAGCGGGAAGTCGATCCCGCAGACAGCGTGGATTTCGTTAGGATTCGCCTTTTTTCTGGCGGGATGTGCACAGCCAACTGTAGTGGTAACGCCGACGAATCCTACTGGGCCGTCCGCGCAGCCTACGCGCCAGGCGTTGGTGTTGTCGGTGCCGATCGACCCAACTCGTCCCTCGCTCGCGACGCAGATAGATGCCTTCGGCGAAACCGTAACCGGACAAGCAAACGTCGGACCCCAGACATCGCCGACTGTGCAACCGACGGTTTCCTCGACGGCAATGACGCTCGATGTCACCGGGTCGACGTTATTTACAACGAACAGCGATGGGACGCTCAGCAGCGTAGGCGTGGGCGGCCAGGCACTGCAGTCCAAGAACGTAAAAACGAGTTCCTTGCCGGGTGGCGCGGTGGCGGCGAGTGTCTTCGCACAGCTGAACGCGGTATACGTGGCGGAACCGACGAGGAACGCAGTGGCTGTGCTGATTGGAACGCCGGCGGCTGTGAAAACGGAGATCCCTGTCGGCGCGAACCCGGTGTATATCGTGGGCACGGCCAGTGGCCAGCGGATTTTCGCAGTAAGCCAAGCGGCCAATAACGTTACGGCGATTGAGACTTCGACGAACACGATCACCGCTACGCTGCCTGTGGGCGCGGGCCCCGTCTTCGGCGTGGAGACGACGAATGCAAGACGCGCATTCATCGTCAACAAGGACGGGAACAGCGTCACTGTGATCGACTCGCAGCAGTCTCTGGTGCAGCAGACGATTCCGGTCGGCACGGCGCCTGTGTGGGCGGATATCGACACCACGGGGAACCAACTTATCGTGGCCAATTCCGGATCGAACAGCGTCACGATCATCAACATCGCGCTTGATGTATTCGGAAATAATGCGCCGGGGTTCGGTACGGCGGTTACTGTTCCGGTGGGGCCGAATCCTGTAGCGGTTTCTGTGCTGCAGGATGGCACGCGCGCTTATACGGCCAACCAGACTGACGGATCGATCAGCGTGGTTAACCTGCAGTCAAAGACGCTCTCTCATAACATCGCGCTGCCGCCGGCGAATGGGCATCCGACGTCGATTGTTGCGACGACAGGTTCGCCGAAGGGCCTGGTCTTCGTGACTTCGCCGGATAGTCAACTGCTCAGCATTATTCGCACGGATACGGATTCGCTGGATGCGTCGCTACAGGTCAACGGAGCGGGAGCGACGGTACGCGTAACCGCGCCCTAGATGGCCGCGAAGCAGCGTCTCGATAAGGCACTCGTCGAACAGGGAATCGCCAGCTCTCGAGAGCGTGCGCAGGCGCTGATTCTCGCCGGTAGGGTTCTGGTCAACGAACAGAAAGTCGATAAGCCCGGGGCGGCCGTTCCTGAGGATGCCGTGCTGCGTATGCTGGGCGAAGACCTGCGCTATGTCAGTCGCGGGGGATTGAAGCTCGAAGGCGCGCTGGCACATTGGCGGATCGATCTGAGAGGGCTTCGGTGCCTTGACGTCGGGACTTCCACCGGCGGATTTACGGACTGCATGTTGCAGCATGGGGCTGCGAGCGTGGTGTGCGTCGACACCGGCTATGGGCAGATTGCTCACAGATTGCGCGATGACGCGCGAGTGCAACTGATGGAGCGAACGAATGCGCGGAAGTTAGTGCCCGGCGATCTGCCGGCGGGGCTCGATTTTTTCGCAATGGATGTGTCGTTCATCGCGGCTTCGCTCATTCTGCCGGCGGTCATTGCTGCTGCTTTTCCCGAGGCGGTGCGTGGCGGGAAGCAGGCGGTCATCCTGGTGAAGCCCCAGTTTGAAGCCGGCCGCGAACACGTCGGCAAGGGGGGCATTGTGCGAGACAGTGCTGCACACATGCAGGCGGTCGATCGAGTGCGGCAAAGCGTGATTGCAAACGGAGCGGCGATCACTGAAGTGATTGAGTCGCCGATTACCGGCGTCGAGGGGAACCGCGAGTTCCTGCTTTACGCACGGTTCTAGAGCAGATGCTAGGCTAAGAATCTCCCACTTATGAGCACGATTGCAATCATCGCTAAACCGCAAAAGCCCGAATTGGCGACCATTCTGCCGGATGTGACGGCCTGGCTAAAAAACCGTGGATTTGACGTGGTGCTGGACCGGGTCGCGGGCAGCTATGTAGGTGACAAGAATGCGGTCGAGCGTCAGGAACTGCCGAAACATAATCCCAGCCTTGTGATTGTGCTTGGAGGCGATGGCACCCTACTGGCGACGGCGCGAGTGTTCGCAAAGACCGGCACGCCGATTCTGAGTGTGAACCTGGGGTCGCTTGGATTTCTGACGGAAGTGCGGCTGACCGACCTGTATCAAACGCTCGAGGGCTGGTGTCAGGGCTGCTGTGAGGTCGATACGCGTGCGATGCTTGAGGCTACTTTGCACAGGGCCGCAGACGGCTCGAGCTGCTACCTCGCGCTGAACGACGTGGTCGCTGCCAAGGGCGCGATTGCCCGCATGGCGAACTTCACGGTGAGCATCAATGGAAGCCCCATCACGTCTTTCCGGGCCGATGGCGTGATCGTGTCCACTCCAACGGGGTCTACGGCATACAACCTCGCTGCGAATGGCCCTATTCTCGAGCCTTCAGTGGACGCGCTGACGGTGACCGCGATCTGTCCGCATCAACTGACGCTGCGGCCAATCGTGGTGCGTGGAGATGCCAAGGTGGGGCTGAGTAT
>DATMOZ010000227.1:0-3056 GCA_035567995.1 Acidobacteriaceae bacterium | reverse complement strand
GTGGCGAAGGGATATCAGGTGGTCACGGTTGTCAGCGCGATGGCGCGCGTGACGGACCAACTCGTAGCTGCGGCGGGAGCCGCGGGGCGCTCAGATCGCATCGGAGCGCTGGCGAACAATGCGCGGCTGCGCTCCCGTCACGTGGATACTTCGCGTCAACTGCTCGGATATATCGATGCCTACAGGCACCTGGAATTACAGATTCACTCCGAGTTTGACGCGCTTGATGAACTGTTGCGCGGAATCGCAGCAGTCGGCGAACTGACGCCGCGTACCCAGGACCAGGTTCTCTCCTACGGTGAACGGCTTTCGAGCCGCATCGTGGCAGCTGCGTTCTCAAGCACCGAGCTGGATGCTGCGCACGTCGACGCACGTACGTGCATCATCACGGACGCGACCTTCGGCAAGGCTTTGCCACAAGATGCACTGACGACGGCCAATCTCGAAAAGCATGTGCGGCCGCTGCTGAATGCATCTCGGATACCGGTGATGGGCGGGTATATCGGCGCGACGGTCGAACACGTTACGACAACGCTTGGCCGCGGCGGTTCTGATTACACAGCCGCCATCGTCGGTGGAGCGTTAGGGGCAAAAGCGATAGAAATCTGGACCGATGTGGACGGCGTCATGACCAGCGACCCGCGCATCTGTCCTGATGCACTGCGGGTAAAGTACCTCAGCTTCGAAGAGGCCGCAGAACTCGCATATTTCGGCGCGAAAGTGCTCCACCCGTCGACAATTTTGCCGGCAGTGCAGAAAAACATTCCCGTCTACGTGCTCAATTCGCGAAATCCTGAGAATGAGGGCACGCGGATCACCGCGGTAGCACCGCCATGCCTGAGTCCATTTAAGTCAATCGCGGCAAAAAGAAAGCTGACGATCATCGACCTGGTCGCGAGCCGCATGCTGATGTCGCATGGCTACATGCGCGCAATCTTCGAGATCTTTGACCGGCACAGGTGTCCGGTAGATATGGTTTCTACCTCTGAGGTCAGTGTCTCGCTCACTGTGGACTCAAACGAGAAACTGCCGGAGATAGCCGCCGAGCTGAGCAAGCTGGGCGACGTCAAGTATGAGGGGCGCAAGGCGCTTATCTGCCTGGTGGGTGAATATCTGCGTGGACACCTGGGCGTTGCCGGACGAGTTTTCACGGCGGTAAGCCACATCAACGTCCGGATGATTTCTCAAGGCGCGTCGGAAATCAATTTGAGTTTTATGATCGATGAAGATGAGGTCGATGAAGCGCTGCGTTCGCTGCATGAGCACTTCTTCGCCGACGCCGACCCTGAGATTTTTGACATAGTAGCGAAGCCGACAACCGCCGCTACAGGAGCAAAGTAAGCCATGCGCATACTCGTGCTGGGCCGCGGAAAGACCGGCAGTCTTGTGGCATCCGTCGCGGCCGAACGCGGCCACAGCGTGCGCGTACTCGATGAAGCGCAGAATCGCAATGCGATGGCGCTGACACCACCCTTGCTGGTGGTCTATGACGTGGTCATCGACTTCACCACCCCCGAAGCGGCTGTGCATAACATGCGTGCTTGCCTGGCCACAGGCGCGAAGATGGTGGTCGGCACGACAGGCTGGTATGCACACCTGGATGATATGTGTGCGCTCGTTCAGCGCCACTCCGCCGCGCTGTTGTACGGGACAAATTTTTCCCTCGGCGTTCAGATCTTATTTCGACTGGCAGAGACTCTGCGCGAGGAAGCGCGGGGCTACGAAATTTCGATCGAAGAGACCCACCACATCACGAAGATAGACGCGCCATCTGGTACTGCGCTCTCACTGCAGGATATTTTTAAGGCGGTAAACCCGGAAACTGAGGTCGAGATCGTCTCGCATCGCGTGGAAGACGTTCACGGCGAGCACATCATCACGGCTCGCAGTGCGGACGATGTGCTGACCGTGAAGCACGGGTCCCATTCGCGCCGCCCGTTCGCCGAGGGCGCAGTACGCGCCGCGGAGTGGGTGCAGTCACGCACCGGGTGCTTTGATTTTCATGATGTTTTTCCGCAGATCTACGCCTGATTTCGACAGCAGTCAACCGCGGCTGAAGTGTAGACTCCTTCAGTGATGCAACTTTCAGGATGCGGTACTGCGTTGATTACGCCTTTTCGAGGCGATGGCAGCGTCGATGAAGAAGCGCTTGTCTCTTTAGTTCACTGGCAGGTCGAAAGCGGAGTCAATTTTCTCGTTGTGTGCGGCACGACGGGCGAAGCGCCAACGCTGAGCCTCGACGAAACGCTGCGAGTGGTTGAACTAACCATTGAAGCGGCTGCCGGCCGAGCGCCGGTGCTTGCAGGATGCACACACAACTCCACCCGCGAAGCTGTCGCGCGAGTGCGCCGCATCAGCCGTGTGCCGAATCTCTCCGGCATCATGAGCGCGAATCCTTACTACAGCAAGCCCACGCAGGAAGGCCAGTTTCAGCACTTCAAGGCGATTGCAGACGCCACTGACCTGCCGGTGATGCTTTACAACATTCCTCCGCGCACCGCAGTAAATCTGGAGCCTGCTACCACCGCCAGACTGGCAAATGAGGTCCGCAACATCGTCGCGATTAAAGAGGCGAGCGGCAGCATGTCGCAGGTCATGGAACTGATCACGATGGTGCCCAAAAACTTCCAGGTGTTCTCAGGCGAAGACAACCTCGCGCTACCGGTGATCGCTGTGGGCGGTGCGGGAGTGATCGCGGTGGCCTCGAACGAAATTCCTGCAGAGATGTCGCAGATGGTGAAAGCCGCGCTCGCGAACGACTGGCAGACCGCCCGCAGATTGCAACACCGCTTTTTCACGCTGATGCAGGCGAATTTCTGGGAGTCAAACCCCGGGCCGGTGAAATGTCTGCTCGCAATGATGGGCAGAATCACCGAGAGCTATCGCCTGCCCATGGTCCCGGTTCAGGCGGGTACTCGCGCACGACTCGCGAAGCTTGCCGGCGAACTGGGACTGCTGACCGTCGGACTACAGGAGCAGGGCAACCTGCGCGTCTCCTGAATGCAACCAGAACAGTTACAGCTTGAGATCGAGCGCTTTTTTGCGCTCGGCGCCGA
>DATMOZ010000226.1:0-2809 GCA_035567995.1 Acidobacteriaceae bacterium | reverse complement strand
GCAGAACGCGTGATCTCGCATGCGGCGCATTCAAACGCAGCCAACGGTGGACTGGAATAGATCGACCAGGTTGCCGGTTCGAACGGAGGCGCCTGCCTCAACGTTCAGATGGAAGGTGGTGGGGCGCGGGTCCCGGCAGAGGCGATAGCAGGGCTCGCAGACTTGAGCCAGCGCTGGTTGCTGACGATAACGTGCGATTGGGCGTGCCTAAGAGGAAATGACCAGACGACCTGTGATGTAGCCTGGTGTGTCCGCCGCTCAGCTACGGACGAACGGACCTTGCTCCTCGACTTTGACACCGACGATTGCGCGGAGGTCCCCGATGAAATGAACTCAGGTTGAATGTCATCGTCGTCCGGAGAAGCGGCGCTGAACAGGAAGGCGAGAACGGTCCCAGCCGCCAGGAGCTTCAGCAGCCTTTGGATGCTCCATTGCCGCGGAAATCGGGGATGCATGCACGCTCCCTGCCGGAGTTGACGGAGGCAAAAGACCGACGCAGGCTATACCCCGTGAGTGTGGATGTCAAGCAAACCCGCGTGATACTTCGCTGTCAGAGTAGGCCACCCCGGCAGGCAACTTCCGGCTTTCCCCGTGCAACTAAAGAATTAGTTACCTTTCGTTACGTGAAGCGTCTAAGGTGCAGGGAGGGCCTCCGGTGCCGCCGAGACAATCGGGAACTTTGACCGAAGCCGAGCTGCGGATCATGGACGTGCTCTGGCTCAAGGGATCGGGTACCGTCCAGCAAGTGCTTGATTCTATTACTCAAAAACCTGCTCTGGCCTACAACTCTGTTTTGACTACCATCCGTGTGCTGGAGCGAAAGGGCTATTTGAAACACTTAAAGGATGGACGGGCGCATGTGTACTCGCCGCTGGTCGGGCAGAAAGAAGCGACGCGCTCGGAGATACGACACCTGGTGAGCCGTTTTTTTAAGAACTCACATGAGCAGCTCGTCTTGAACCTGCTTGAGGATCAGGGCATCGGGGCAGAGGAAATCGGCCGGCTGCGGCAGATGCTGGATCAGAAGGACACCGATTTAACGGAAACTGAATTAACGGAAAAGGATCGGAGCGACGCGAAATGAATTGGTTTTCGCTCCAGACCGCGGCGCAGATTTCGGTTGAGCGCATTCTCCACGCGCTTCCCGAAGGATTCCTGATCGCATTGTTCGCCTGGGCGTTGCTGCGTGTTTTGCGAAGACAAAATTCGGGAACCAGGTTTGCGGTCTGGTTCCTGGCATTGTTGGCGGTCGCTGCGCTGCCTGTGGCCGGCGGTATCGGCGAAGGGCGGGGGCTGATAGCGGCGGGGATTTCTTCGGGAATGACAGCGGCGAATTCGTGGGGAGGCCTACGGCCGGCGATCACGATCCCCGGTGGCTGGGCACTTTTCGTCTTTCTTGCCTGGGCTCTCGGCGCCTGCGTGGCGATGCTGCGTTTGATGGCTGGGCTCTGGCGCCTGCGACGGTTGCGCCGGAGTTGCACTCCGATCGTCGCAGCAGATCTTGATCCGGCGGTACGGAAAACGGTGGATGCGATTGGCGCGTCGCAGTCAGTGGTCTCAGGCTTATTCGCATCAGGCTCATTCCCATCAGGCTTATTCGCGTCAGACTTATTCGGATCATTCTTATTCGCATCAAGGTCAATAACGATCGCTACGTCAGAGTACGTGCGCGTGCCTGCCGCCATTGGTTTCTGGAAGCGGACCATTGTCTTGCCGGCCTGGGCGTTGCGAGAACTCCCGCCTCAGGACTTGAACGTCATTCTGCTGCACGAATTCGCACATCTGCGGCGCTGGGATGATTGGACAAATCTCGTTCAGAAGATCGTGCGCGCTTTATTTTTCTTTCATCCGGCGGTGTGGTGGATTGAGAAGCGTATCTCGGTGGAACGCGAGATGGCGTGTGACGACGCCGTGCTGGCCGAAACTGCCAACCCGTACGGATACGCTGCGTGTCTGGTCTCGCTGCTGGAAAAAAGTCTGGCGCATCGTCTTGCGCAACGGCAATGGCAAGGTTCGATGGCCCAGGCAGCAGTACATCGGGCACGGGAGGCTTCGCTGCGGCTGGCGCAGATTCTCGACAAGAACCGGCCGGCGGCGACGCGAGTCTGGAAACCGGCGCTGGGCATGGTCGGCGCTTTTTCAGTGGCCTGCCTTATGGCGCTGCCGCTCGCACCGCAGTTCGTGGCGTTTGATCGCGGCTCGCTGGCCAGCCATTCCGATCCTGTGTACTCGGCTGCGGTCAGACAGGCTTCCTCTTCTCTTTCTCTTTCTCTTGGGCCTTCGCTTCCACCGGCGGCGGTGGTTGCCGCCGGGTTGCGGACGCGCGAGTCGCTGTCAGGGAGGACAACTGCCAGAGGGACGACTGCCATAGTTAGTCACGCGCGCGTCCATAAAGACAGCGTCGTCGCACACCAGCTTGATTCGGTACGTGAAGATGCTGCTGCACCTTTGAACGCGGCACCGACGCGCGAGCGAGTGGTCGAGGCAAGCGCAAGTACGGATCAGAATACCGTGCCGGAATTGCGAACCCTGATCTTTATCGAAGCCACGCAGTATAGGAGCTCCGATTCGGCGGTGTGGAGAGTTCAGGTGTGGCGAGTGACGTTGGTGAGTACAGTCCGTGATCGATTGGCGGGGGTGCCTGTGGCGAATTCGATTTAGCGGCAAATTTTTTTGCAATGAGCAACTAGATAATTAGTTTCACGGAGTTAATTTCACACAGTTAGTTTCACAAGGAGAAAAGAAAATGAAGAGGTGGATAGAACGTAGTAAGGCATTAGTGACGAGGCATCTGGCAGTGGCTCTGATT
>DATMOZ010000225.1:0-4256 GCA_035567995.1 Acidobacteriaceae bacterium | reverse complement strand
CGCAACGCCTGCGCCACGCCCTGCGTTCCGGTTCGGGGAGCATCCTTGGTAGAAAAAGCAACGCTCCCGATGCCGGACGCCGGACAAGAATCTTTCGCGTTGAGGAGCATCAGCTACACGATCGTTTTTCTCGGGCTTGCTCTGGGCGTCATTCCGTCGCTTTTTTATTTGGCCGGGCAGCGGATGCTGGGCTCATCTTTCAGCGCCGGGGCTATCTTTGCGCAATTCTGGGGCGACATGCAGACCCTGCTCGGGGCATCCATTTTCTGCATTGGTCTCGGCGCATACATCTTCTGTTCAGCATGGCTCATCTTTTATGGACGTGGCCCTCACGTCGAGTTCGACCCGCCGAAAGTTTTTGTCGCTACGGGGCCATACCGGTGGGTACGAAATCCAGTGGCGATTAGCCTTATTATTGCTGGGTCCGGACAGGCGATTTATTTTTCATCGCTAGCGCTAACGATGCTGGTGGGACTTGGAATCGTGTTCGCACGTTACCAGGCAACGCGGATCGAGGAGCCTCGCCTCCGCCTCCGTTTCGGTAAGGTCTACGAGGACTATTGCAGAAAAGTCCCGCGCTGGCTGCCGCTTCCTCCGGACCATGACGCCGCAGAGACTGGCCCTGTGGCGAGATGACTATTTTGACCGAGGTTGCCTTCGCTAAACGGGCGTGGAATTCGGGTCGAGGCAGCAGCGGGCCTGCTGCATCGATTGCTGGTAATTGAATATGGCGGCCACACGCCCGGGGCCGATGGACTTGGTCGCGCTCGAGGCAAATCGGCATCGGGGACGCCGCAGCCATTCAGGTCGTGGCGCGGCACCTTGTTGGGGTCAGCCGATCAGGTGAAGGCGGTGCGGATGCTAGACCCAGCCCTGATACCAACCCGACTGCCTGGTCCTGCGCAGCGATTGCCGATCGCGATAACGAAAGAGCGGCCCCCTCCCAGATTCCTCGTTACGCGAACCTGTCTTCGATTCCTGGGTTGGGGCCTGCAGGGGCTTTTTCTGCGGCTCATCCGGGCAAAGTCGTACAAGACGGAGCAGGCTCGCCGTCTGCGGATCCTGTTCGAGGAGCTTGGGGGATTTTGGGTCAAGGTGGGCCAGCTGATGTCCGTCCGCAGGGACATCTTTTCCTTCGAAATCTGCGACGAGCTGTCTAAACTGCAGGATCGTGCGACCGGCTTCCCGTTCGATATGGCTCGTTCCATCGTCGAGCAGGGCCTTGGAAGGAATCTGTCAGAAGTTTTCGATGTATTCGATGAGGCTCCCTTTGCTGCTGCCTCCATCGGGCAGATCCATCGCGCGCATCTGCGCTACGAGAAGATCTGGGTCGCGGTGAAGGTGCAACGGCCTTACGTCGCCCAAACGATCTCCGAGAATCTAGCCTTCGTCAAACGTATTGCGAACCTCCTCGAAGCGCTTTCGATCCGACGTCATGCGCACTGGCGCGAGGGGTACTGGGAGATCGAGCACATTCTCCGCGAAGAGGTCGATTATCGCTTTGAGGCTTCCAATATTCAGCGGATTCGTAAAACACTGCGCCGGCATCGCATTATCGTGCCGCAGGTGTTCGAGCAGTACAGCGCACAGCGAATTCTGGTGATGGAGTTCGTGACCGGCGCGCTGATGGCCGAATACCTAAATGCGCTGCAAGCCGACCCACGCAGCATCGCCGCGTGGTGCAGGGAAAACAACGTCAGCCCGACGCGGGTCGCGCGCCGGCTCCATTTATCCATGCTGCGCCAGATCGTGGAAGACAATCTATACCACGGCGATTTGCATCCGGGGAACATCATTCTGTTGCGCGACAGCCGCGTTGCTTTGATCGACTGCGGTACGGTCGGTTTTCTCGAGCTCGAATACCTGCAGAAATTTCGACTGTTCATGAAATCGCTTGTCGAACTCGATTACGACAAGGCGGCGGACCTGAGCTTTCTGCTGTCGGGCAGCCTTCCGGTCAGGGATCTCGAGCCCATGAAGGAGGATCTGGTCCGCACCCTGCGCGCATGGGGCGCTCGTACGTTTGTCAAGAAACTGCCTTATGCAGAGAAATCGGTACCCAACGTCTGGGAAGAGTGCAACAAGATCTACTTGCAGTACAAATGCACGTTCGAGTGGCAGACGCTCAGGGTGCTGCGGTCACTCACGACCCTGGACGCATCGCTTTCCCGGCTCAATCCCGAGGTCAACCACACAGAGCTGGGCCAGGTGTACTTCCGGCAAGCCGAGCAGCGCACCCTGAGACAATTTGTGAGCCGCAAGTCGATGCGGCAGGTCATGATGAACTTGGTCATAGCCGGCGATCTTCCGGCGAAAGCAGCGGAGCTGGCATTCTTCAACGCCTCGCTGGCAAGGAGACACGCCAAGGTGTTCGAGGGTGCAACTACCAAGGCCTCGAACATGTTCGCGGTGCTTTTCTACAACCTTACGCTCCAGTGCTTTTTTGTGGGACTGTGGATTGTGCTGATCTTGCTCGATCGCTACTTCCCGGCACTGGTCTCGCCGATCTTGATAGGCATCATCGGGCGTGCGGTGCATGGGGCGCCGGCCTTGGAAACGGATACCTGGGTGGTGCTGCTCATCATGCTCGCATATGCGGGCCGGACATTTGCCGGGTTGCGCGGACGGTTCGGCCGTCGAGAAATGAGTGGGATGGACCGCCCGCTGAACGCATGAGGCAGATGGGACGCGCCGTCCGGATGGAGGCACAATGTCTTTTGTTCCCGTGAGAGTAGCTGGAACCGGGAGCTTTCTTCCTGGAGCGCCGGTATCCAATGACCGAATTGAGATGGTCTTGGGCACACTTGCTAAAGCATCACCCAAGATAAAAAACTTTGTGGAAAATCAAGGACCGAAGTTTCTGGAACAGAGCGGGATTCAGTCACGGCATTTCGCCGTCGATCCCGAGACGGGAGATCTGACACATACTCACAGCAGCCTGGCCGAGAGTGCTGCTCGGCAGGCTCTGGAGATGGCGTGCATGAAGCCGGAGGAGATGGAGCTGATTGTCGTTTCCTGCCCGACGTATGACCATGGCACCCCGCCGACAAGCGCCTTGTTGCAGGAGCGGCTGAACATCCCAAACTGCGCGGAAATCGAAGTTCACTCCAATTGCGCAGGCGTCGGCAAAAGCGTGCAGATTGCTTTTGATGCCTTGCGCAGCGGCCGGTACCGCACGGCTCTCGTGACCTACAGCCAGCTTTCTTCCATGTTCCTGCGCGGCTGCTACCTCAACCAGCCGAAGATGGATAGGGTCCATGCTGCAATGCGCTGGATTCTGGCGGATGGGGCGGGTGCATTGGTTCTGAAGGCGCAGCCAGACGGCAACATCGAGCACGAGATCCTCGGTACTTTCACCGAATCGGTAGGGCCGGGACGCCCGCCTGGGATGACCGCGGGCGGCTACGCCGCAGACTTGATCAAGGCCAGCTGTCAGATTCCGCAGATGTACGACAAGGCGGGGTATCACCTGTGGCAGGATTTTGCTGCAACCAACAAGGATGCTGGCCCTTTGTTATTGGACGCGCTGTGCAAATTCACCAAGCAGCTTGGCATTAACTCAGACAGCGTCGACCACTATGTTCTTTCCATTCCCACAATCCAGTTTTACAATATTCAGTACGACTCGTTTATAACCCGCCTCGGCATCACTCGCGAGCAGGGAAAATTTCGCGGTGCCAACACCGGCTACTGCGGCGGCGCGTCCATTCTGCTTCATCTCGATGAAATGATTCGAACCGGCGAGCTCAAAGCCGGCCAAACCGCCATTGTTCACTCGGTGGAATCCAGCAAATGGATGTCCGCGGGCTTCGCGGTTAAATGGTGAATTACGCCCGTCCAGCAGTTTCGGTAGTTTCCAAATCGGCCGGGCCGGCAGCGGGACTTGCGGCATTCCTGACGGCATCAAGGGCTGCTTCGAGCACCTGTGCAATGCGCTCTGACGAGGTTGAGGTCACGGCGCGCACGTCGAGGAAGAGGTCAATTCCTGGGCTGTGCTCGGTAATGATGGAGTGCTCGACCTTTTCTTTGCCTTCTGCGGCGTCGACCACATACGGCATAATCGGCCGGCTTATGCCCTTCAACGTGAACGGCTCAAGCGCGCGCCCACGCACGATGTCGCTCACCAGGATGAAGGTCTCGTAGCTGAGAACAATTTCGCCCGGCTGAGCGATGGACTGTAAGCGGGCGGCGAGGTTCGCTTCCGCGCCAATGATCGTGTAGTCCATACGCTGCTCGCTGCCGAAGTTTCCGACGTT